>JBBSPK010000108.1:0-10860 GCA_038258875.1 Chitinophagales bacterium | reverse complement strand
TGACATTCTCCTTTTTCTGCACGCAAATTTCCAATAGTAAGTAAATTAGATAACTGCGAATAGGCTTTTAAGTTAGTCGGATAAGCCAACAGGCTGAAGCCATCTGATAAATCGAGCCGGCAGCCAACAATTATGCGGATACCATTTTTTTTGGCAGATGCATGGGCACGAACAATTCCGGCAAAACTGTTTCTGTCAGTTATAGCTATTTCCTTATAACCAAGGTTTAATGCATGCTCTACCAGTTCTTCAGGATGAGATGCCCCACGCAGGAAACTGAAGTTAGTCGTCACTTGTAATTCTGTATAATTCATAACTATCTCTCTAATGCACAACCTGGGTGATATAAGGCAATAAAGTTTGAAAAAGAATCATGTTAAAAAATAAATTGACAATATAAATTCTACGCAAAAAATCCATGCATAAACCATTGAAATTGTCTATTAGCTATAGGATCCGTATCCTCATAATGCCCCGAACGAAACAGCCAATAACGATATCCCTCTTCATCTTCCACGTAATAATAATCCCTGAGTTTCCCGTCCTGCAGCCACCATTCGGGTTCAATCCTTTCCGGGCCATCTGCTTTTAATATCTTATGCAATTTTCCTTTATAACGAAACAACATTGGTGGATAATCCGGCAAAGGAGCCGTTACTTCAATAGGTTCAGGTTTGGGCAGCATTTGCAATGGTCTCGGCTTGCCGGTTTTCCAATTTGTTGGTGATTTTTCATTTATCGAGGAAGCCAATTTGAAAGAACGTTCCGGCCAATAATGTTCATCTGGCAGGTAACGGAGAATATGAGTTGCACCGATCTTGCCGGCTATGCGGTCCAGCAGTTCAGATAAACTTATATTATCCAGGCCCGCGATATGCTCCCACATTTTTTCCTGCACAGGAAACAGATCTTCTACTTTGGGAGCTTCCATTATAAACAATTCTATTCCCATTGCAGGTTCAATCGTGGAAATTTTGTCTTCAAATAATTTATACAAATGCCTGCCATTGCAGGAAGGGCGGATGGTGCCAATTTCAATCTTTTCTATTTTCCCGTCAACGCGGTATCCTTTAAACAAAGCCACACGAAGGCCTTTCTCCTCCTTTTTCAAGCGGTTACATACTATATCTAACAATTTTTCTAATGCTATTTCAATGCCCTTAGCCGTTAGAATGGGTTCAAGACAGGGTAGCCGCTCCTGGTAAGGCTCAACAGGTTGTATAGGATAAATCACTTCTTCTTCATATCCTAAAGCCTGGTCCAATTTTTTAAGAAAGAGCAGGCCAAAACGCCTTCGCAAAGCAGAGCGTGGCATATGTATAAAATTATTTACCTGGCGCAGTCCAAGTTTTTCAAGCAGTTCTATCGTTTCTGTTTCAAGCCGAAGCGCTGATGGCGGTAATGAAAGTAGCGCTGTTGTTTGTTCGCCATTTTCAACAATCATATCTTCTCCAAACCTGGCAATAGCCCAGGCAGCCCCAATTGTATCGGCTATAGCAACCCGTATATCATAGCCGAAATTATGTAGGCGTTTAATGATATCCGTTAGATATTGTTTTTCACTTCCCCAAAGATGCGTACAGCCAGTGGCATCAAGTATGAGCCCGTCGGGTAAGTCTACTGCTACCGAAGGTGTATATCGAATGAACCATTCGGCAAAACCGGTAAGTAATTTCGCAGGGCGTTCAGGCTCGTCACTGAAGACCTGTAAAGAGGGGATAATCGCTCTTGCATCCGCCAATACCATATTTATATCAACGCCCTGTTTGTGTGCTAAAGCATTTAATGCTGTCACCATCATACGGCCGTGATCAGAAGACGTTAAAACAACAGGTGCTTCTTTAAGATGCGGTTGGCGACGAATGAACCAATCCGTTTTAAGATGACGGAACCATATCGAAACAAATCGTTTTTGCATATCATCCCGTTTTCTTTTTCTGGAGTTGAGGAATAGAAACAGTTTTATAAATATGCCTGAAATGTCCTGCTACAAATTCTATTTGCCAATTGCCTGGTTTCCCATTCCGCACTTTCAACAATTCGACATCCCATCTTGGAAAACCAACGCCCGGCATTTCATCTGCCAATTTCCCCGGGAGGGAAGTTATTTTCCAACGGGTAACACACGCTGTTGTATTCATATTACGTGGATTACGTCGAAGGATGAATCCTGTTACATGACTTTTTTCGACAGATAACTGGAGACGTCTTGAAGCAGTAAAACTTAAGTTTTTAAGCTCTCCAATAACAGCTGCCAATCCATCACATTTGAGGGCTTCTTCCATCGCCCAAAGAATCTCTTTTTCCGTATGCAAGTCAATAAAAATAATTTTTTGAGGCGCAACGCCAAATGATTGTAATGCGGGTGGAAAAATTTTGTGCCCTGCACCAATCCATATTGTTGCCCCTCCATTTTGCATCAATGATGAAAGTAAACCTGCCATGAATCCTCCTGTAGAAACCTCGTCTTCTACTGCTTCGCAAATAAATTCATGAATAACTCCTAAAGGAAATCTGTTGTTATAAAAAGCTTTTTTTAAGGAGCCAAGTTTTGCATTGATATCAGTAGAATTCAATAGGGTGTTGCATTTTTGATAAGAGAAGATATCCTTTCGCAACCTGGCAATAATATCTGATTTTGTTTCCGGCATTATTAAAACTGATTAAATTTAAGCTTAAATATTTGCAATATTACTAAATATTTTAGCAAAATAAGATTATTGTGGTTGCTTCTAATGTAGAAAAAGTCCCCTGCATAAAGTAAGAGAATCCCCAATTTAGCTGCCTAAGCAAGATGCAGAGAAATATTTCTTTTGCGGGCAGGATTAATATTCATTATATCAAGGCCAGAAAAGCGTTATTTATTATTTCAAGATTATAAATTCATTCTTTAAAATAATAAGAATGGCACCATTTTCGTTATAAGTGCATCAAATGTAAAATATCTTTTAACCTATGAATTTATTTGAAAAACAAAGCACTACTTTAAAGTATTTATTTTTTGGCATCGCGGTTTTACTTGCAGGCTTTCTGTCAGCTTTATGGGTCTATAGTGGCACCTGATTTCTAACCCGTCGTTGCTTGTTTTTGCAATTTCGCAAAAATGACTTTCTACAGGAGTCTTTTTGGGCCAAATCAAATGAAAGGAATATTTTTTCTATCGCTTTTTATTCTCACTTTTTAAACCTGTACCTCCTGCAACCGGCATAAAGCATTAGCCAACTGCATCTGGTGTGGCGATCTGCACTCTGGTTGAAGAAGCAACGGGCTTGCAACCAAAATAAATACAGCCTTTGCTCTTGAGACAGCCACGTTGAGCCTGTTTAGACTGTATAAAAATTCCATTCCTCGTGGAGCATCTTCGGGAGATGATGAGGCCATTGATAAAATAATAATAGCTGCTTCCTGCCCCTGGAATTTATCTACAGTCCCAATTTGTATTGCCGGTAGAGTTCGCAGTAAAGCATTTACCTGTGCGTTGTAAGGCGAAATGATTTTTATATTTTCGGTACAAAAAGGTTGCTGTTTACCATCAGAATTGATCCAATAAATTTCTTTTGCAAGTAAGTCATCAACTATTTGTTTTACCTGCACAATTTCTTCAATTGAGCTATTCTGATTTCCATGATGTATTACCGGTTCAAAATATATTCCCGGCGTTTTGAATTTTGTATTTCCTTCTAACCTTTGTTGTTCATTATGAGCCTTTGGCCGGAGTCTACCTTCATAAAATAATTCAGAAATATAATTGTTGATGGCAGGATGCATGCGCCAGGTTTCATTAAGAAATACTCCCTGTTCAGACGAAATTGTTTTCTGTTTCTGTAATATATGTTCGAGGGCAGATACCTCAGTACCTTCAGGATGGCTGCCCTTTTGTGGCTGTTTTAATTGTTGCGGGTCACCTAGCAAAACAAGATTTTTTCCTGCGTGTGAAAGAGCTATTGTATCAATTAAAGAAAGCTGGCCAGCCTCATCTACAAATAAATAATCAACTGCTTCAAAAAAATTTTCTCTTGCCCACATGAACGATGTGCCGGCTGCAATGTGGAATCCATTTTGCAAATTTTCAAGAACGTCTTCGTTTTTATCGAGCAGTAAATAATTGGGGTTATCTATATTCGGTTTGTCTCCAGTTCTAATTTTTTGAACAATGCGTATTTCCATATTATTTTCCCGTGACGCATCAATTACTTTATCAAGCAATGAACTGATTACTTTATGGCCTAATGCTGTAACCCCGATTTTTTTACCTTCTTTAATAAGTGAAAGAATCATTCTTGCAGCGGTATGACTTTTACCCGTACCAGGAGGGCCTTGTATTGGCAACACGCCGTTGTCGAGCTTTTTAGCCCATTCAATTGCCTGTTGCTGTGCTGATGTAAAAGCGTACATAACACCCGTTACACGTGGATGACTTCTTAATAAAAGGTCACGGCCAGCCCTGCAAATACCATCGGCGTCTATCCCATTTTGGATAACCCATTCAGCTATCCTGATGATCGCTTCTTCCTTTGCGTCATCCCGGATTACATCACTGCAAATGAGATTTGTGGGATGAATGTCGATTACGTCATTAGCTTTTTTTATGCCAACAATTTTTTTGTGAGTATCTAACAAATGAATTGTTCCAATATTATAATCTTTGTACTTTGTTCGATTGCCGCTACTCAATGTTGTTTCCTGTTCAGGGAAAGTATAGTAGTCAACATAACTTCGTTTTTCTTTTTCTCTTTTGCCTGTATAGATTAATTGCGATAATGGATCTTTTTCTTCCAATAGTTCTTCATCAGTTAAATCCCGCAGGCGGAAAACTTCCCACCAGAAAGATTTCTTTTCTCTCCTGTACCAGTCAAGCATATTTGCGAGCAGCCACTTTGCCTCTTGTTCGGGAGAACGATTTTCCTTTTCAATTGGAATATCTTTTACAAGTTCATCAAACAAAGGCTGAATGCGTTCCTGGTGTTGTGTTATGTTTTCTGAAGGCGTAGTATCACCCGGCTTGGGTCTTGGAATAACTTCTCCTTTATTTATTAATTCTGCTCTTTGTTTTTCAAGCCAGTCACGTAAATATTGCGTTGAAATGCAGTCGTCTTTATTATAATCTCTAACTACAGCCTTTGTTTCTATATCAACTTCATCTATGTTACCGCTTTCCAATAATCCCTCATATAATAACTTTTTTGGGCCAACATCTCTCAGGTCTGCAATTCTCAAATAGCCATGCAGTTTTTCAAGATCCTTTAAAGAATAATGCTCAATTCCTGCTATTATCGCACGACGCGTAATACTGTGAAGGTTTACAAAAACACCGCCTCTAAGCAACTGGTCAAGTTCATTTTCTTTTGTTGCATATTTGCCCACGAGACGTTTGAGTGCTGTTTGTTCGTAAGCGCCAAAATGATAAATATGCATCGCCGGATCTTTCGATTTAATTTCCATTACTGTATCTATGAAAGATTGTAATGCCTGCTTTTCTTCGGCTTCATTATTTGCCCATAATTCACAATAGTTATCCTGGTACTGCCAACCGAACAGGTATTCGAGGCCGTTAGTACCCACAAAAGGATCTCCTTCAAAATCAAAAAATATATCATGAGGAGATGGTTCAGGCAATTTGAAAAATCCGAAATCCTCCTCGAGTGGAAGTATTTCGAACACCGGGGAATTATTGGTTCTTTGTGTAAGCTGCAAATTAGCCTGGTAAGCCAGTCGTTTGTAGGTTTCAATATTGCCTTTGTTGGGCTTATAGGAAATGCCTGCGTGTAATGCTGCCATTGATTCTAATGTAGTAACCTCCCAGTTTTTTACTTCATGTATTTGAAGTTTCCCCATTCCGGCGATAAAACTTAAATGATCATCTTTACGCCTGCGGTCATTACAAATCTGCCACCATTTACAAATATCACAATGCGGCACAGGTTCAGGATAGCCCGGCTCTTCATTTAGCCCTATGGCCTTTACCAGTTTATTTTTCATTAGCCGGTAATAAGCCATGAAATCATCAACCCTGTATTGAAACTCTCCGTTAGGATTTCTTATGTACATGTGTTCAGGCATGCATCCCTGGAATTCCTTTAATATTTCAGAGTATAAACAAATCTGTAAGATTGCCCCCGCTTTTGTTTCCTTTGAAAGCTTGGTATCCACTACTTCATAAGACCATCCGAACTTGCCCGGTTTATTTACTTTCACAAGAAAATCAGCCCAGCCATTCCATATGTCATATTCAAGGCGTGCCTGGTAAATAACGTCTGCCCCGGATGATATAGCGGCAAGTGTATCTTGAAATGCTTTTTTTCTATCATTCGGATCAATTTCAACTACTGTTTTGTTGCTCTTTCGTAATTCTTCTATATAAGAGGTTTCAAACTCTGCGCCCTTTTGCTGCAATATGGCTAATATGCCAAACACGCTTTTCGGTGCTGTTAGTAATCCCTTAGCTTCCTGCAGGTTGAGAAAGGTAGCATGGGGACAGGCAATATAAGTTGAAAGATCAGAAGCTGATAAGTATGTTTTATCTCTATAGATTTTCATAAGTAGCCCTTTTTCTGCAAACTAAAAGATATGATTTCTTATTAAATTATTTAGAAATAATAAATTGAACTGTAAAAACGACAACTAGTTTTTGACTACTTAAATATTGTCCGACTGCTTAAAAAAAGTTTCTGCTATATTTATTTTAATAAAAATTTTCCAGTGGATGTAGAAGCAATAGAACTATTCGATATTGAACCGGATCAACTTGATAGATTTTTATCTATCGGTTGGTTCAGGTTACAGCAAAATATATTTACGACCGACATAGTATATTTTAATAACGAGCCATATAAGGCAATATGGCTGAGGGTGCGTCTCCAGAATTACTTACCGGATAAAAAATATTTTGCGCTGCAAAAGAAAAACGCCAGGTTTAAAACTGAGATTTTAAAAGCCGCAATAAAACCTGAGCATGATGCATTATATGAACGATATAAAAAGAGCATCACATTTAATTCCTCCCCAAATCTTCAATGGCTTTTATATGGCAACAGTATCCGAAATGTTTATGATACATATATGATAAACATGTACGATGGTAACACATTAGCAGGTTTAGGTTTTTTTGATTTAGGTAATACCAGCGCCGCAGGTATTAGTTCTTTTTACGATCCGGCATATAAAAAATATAGCCCCGGCAGGTACATGATCTATAAAAAAATGCTTTATTGTAAAGAAAGAAGATTAAAATATTTCTATCCGGGTTATTTCGTACCCGGTTATGCGAGGTTTGATTATAAAATTGAAATTGGAAAAGGCTCACTTGAGTACTGGAATACTTATTCAAAGACATGGCAACCGCTTCCAACTATTGGGAAATAGAAGTTGGTAACCGCTAAGTGACATATGAAACCTATCGAAATCTCAAATATCCTTTGAATGAATTTGAAACTTTCAAAAAAGTAATTAATGCTTCAGCAGATTTTAATAAAATAGTGCTGGTTCTGGAAAAGAAAAAATAGTTGTAAAAAGACACTTTAGCTGCCAAAATTTCCACCTTAGTCATTTGGTTTGATTGTTGAATTTGGTGAATAATGAAACAAGATATTATTCAAACAAATTTTATTGCATTAAATGACAGGCAATTACTCGATGCCTATTCCGCAACGGTTACAGGAATCGTAAAAAATGCGGCGCAGGCAGTGCTCCATATAAATGTTATTAAAAAGGTTCAGCATCCGCGAACGAAAAAAGTTATTGAACAATCTGGGTCGGGTTCTGGTTTTGTAATCTCTACTGATGGATATGTTGTCACCAATAACCATGTAATTGAAAATGCCCTTTCCATAAAGGCTGGTTTTGCAAACGGCATAGAGTTGAATGCAGAACTAATCGGCGCTGATCCTTCGTCGGACATTGCTGTAATAAAAGTGTATGATGGCGACCTGAAACCGTTACAGTTTGCCAATTCAAATCTTTTAGAACCTGGCCAGATAGCAATTGCAATTGGTAATCCAATGGGCTTGCAGCATACCGTAACAGCGGGTGTTGTAAGTGCTTTGGGGCGAACGCTTAGAGCAAATAACGGAAGACTGATTGATGATGTCATTCAAACAGACGCTGCTTTAAATCCCGGAAATAGTGGTGGTCCTTTGGTAAATTCAGAAGGCAGGGTAATTGGCGTAAATACAGCGGTGATAGCTGCTGCACAAGGTTTATTCTTTGCTGTTTCATCCAATATGGCGGCTTATGTTGCCGGCCAGTTAATTATGAATGGGAAAGTAAAACGAGCACAATTAGGCGTGGCAGCGCAACCTGTTAATCTTACCCAACGAATGATTGGCGCTAACCAGCTAAAAACCAAAACCGGTGTATATGTCTTTGAAATTTTACCCGATGCAAATGTTTACAACAATCAAATAAAATTGGGTGATATCATTATTGAATTTGAAGGAAAACCTATTGCAACGGATGATAATCTTCATAAATATTTAAATGAAGAAGTGATTGGAAAGAAAATTGCAATCGGTGTTTTAAGAGGTGGCAGAAAGCAAATGATTACAGCAATTCCGGGTGAATTAAAATAACGGGATTTTTTTATTACGCGGTTTTATTTAATTCTTATCTCATTTCACGCCTTCGAATAACAAAGGAAAAAATTGCCCTTCCATTTTTTTCCCTTTTTGTACAACCGGTACACCATTAAGCAATGGTTCATTACTATCCGATAATACACCGTCGGCAAATGCATTAATCACAAATGCACGACGCGGCCGGGCGCTTTTGTTTTCCCCGGATCCATGCAAGGTGAGTGAATGATGAAAAATACCTTCGCCTGCTTTTACCGGAACAGGTTGTGGATGGTTCAATTTATCTTTCTGCTCATCGTTAAGAAAATCTTTTATGCCGTGCATTTCGCCTGCTATTACAGGCTTTGGCAATAATCCCCATTTATGACTTCCCGGAATATAATTAAGGCATCCGTTTTCAATAGTTGCATCGTCAAGTGCAGTCCAGCAGGTAATATGCGCAACGGGTTTTGTTCTCGTCCAATAAGAATAGTCCTGGTGCCAGGCGACTACACCGCCCTTTTTTGCCGGTTTATAAAATAACTGGTCGTGCCAGAAACGCACCGGTTTGTCACCAAGCAAGTGACTCGCCGCCATCACAAATGCAGGATTCCACAACACGTCATGAAAGGCAGGCGTAATTCTCCAGCCACCGAGGGCGTGAAATAAAATCGTTTGCGGGTCAGTGGACTCATTGCTGTTGAATTCATAAAAAAACGAATTGCCTTCATGTTTAGGATCGGCCAAATCCAACAAGTCATTTTTTAAAAAATTTATTTGTTCCGCATTGAGCATTTTTATTCCGGCGAGGTAGCCATTTTCATTAAAAAAATTGACTTGTTCTTTCGTGAGCCTGTATTGATCCCATTCATTTTTAGTTGCCGGCCATGGAAACATGTTTTCTATTTGCTGATGTACCTCACTAAGGTCTTTTACCTGCATAAGAAATCTTACGGTTTTTATCTTATCATTTAATTTTTACGAATAATTAATATCCCCAATTCTTCATAATGCTAAAATCTTCCTTCGCACATTCAATGGGTGTTTTTCCCTGGTAAGATTCCTGTTCAATAATAAATTCAGTTGTGCCACCCAGTTTTTTGAATTGATCAACAATTTCCTTAACAGGTAAAAGGCCCTTACCCAAAATGGTGCTTTCGTAATTATCATTCATTTCGCCTTTGTCACTTGATTTTATCTCATCTTTTACATGCATGCTTTCAAATCTTCCGGGATATTTTTTTAATATATCAAGCGCCCGTCCTCCCGCTCCATACATGTTGCCTATATCGATTTGCTGCACGACAAGGGATGGGTCTGTATTATCCAGAATAATATCATAAATCTGTTTGCCATTCAACGAGTATTTAAATTCAATATCATGGTTATGATATCCGAATTTCATACCTGATTTTTTACACAGTTCACCCGATTTATTGAACCTATCAAGAAAGATTACCAGTCCATCATAATTTTGTCGCAGGCTCTCATCCAGCCAGGGGCTTATTACATATCGCTGTCCGACAGTTGCTGCATCTTCCACTGTTTGCTTCCAGGCGTCAGTAAAATCATTTGTGGTGTTGTCCCAATGTTTATCATTCATTACCGTATGGCCGCTGGGCATCTTCAGGCCAAGGTCATCCAATACTTTTTTAAATTCTGCAGCAGAATATCCATAAAATTTCCTGTCAACATAATTCGCATGCTCTACATTTTTGTATCCCATCGCGGCTAATTGTTTCAATGTAGCCAATGGATCGCTTTTCATATCATCTCGAATAGAATACAATTGAATACCGAGAATATGATCCGTTGCATTATTATTTTTTCCTGCAAAAATTTCATTGGATAGTAACATGGTTCCTGCAAGTGACAGCGATCCGTTTACGAGAAATTTTCTTCTTGATAGTTTCATATTTTGTAGATTTTAGTTTAATAGAATTAGTGATGTTATGTTAATCATGTTTTTGTCCTAAATTTTATTACACGAATTTAAAAATCGAATTACACGAATTAAAGAGCCACATTTATTGATTAGTGTAATTCGCAATAATTCGTGTAATAAATCAGCCTATGAGTAGCTTATAATTTGTCTTAACTTTCTTTTACTTTCATATTTTCAGGATCCCAGTATATTATTTTCTTTTTAAAATAACTTTCGTTGCAGGCAAGGCATGGGGCTGCTGCCCTGAAACCGAAAACGGCATCTTCCACCACCGGCTTGCCCGTTCTTATACTTTCAAAAAAATTCATGTGATGCTCAAGGTGCTCATTGTAATCCTGTGGCGCTTTGTAAACAATGTCAGCTTTC
>JBBSPK010000107.1:0-10865 GCA_038258875.1 Chitinophagales bacterium | reverse complement strand
TTTACCAATGTTCCTTTTTCAAGTATCAAATATTTCAAGCCTTTTTTTATTGCTTCCAAACCGCATGCTATGCCAATAGGGCCACCCCCGATAATAATTACATCGTATATTTCCTCTTTCATCGGTTGCGAAGTTATTGCATAAATATTCCTGCAGGCGTTCGCTTAAAAAAAATGGCTGCCTTTCCGGGCAGCCGTGATAAGTAATATCATTTGTTATCGCATGAAATACATTTTGCCATATCCCTTGGTGAAATATTTATCTGTATTATCACCACTATCCTTAAATTTCTCCAGAGATTTTCCATCAAGGTTTGTAAGCACACGATACAGGTAAACACCGTTAGCAACTTTCTGGCCATACATATCGGTGCCATCCCATTTAAATTCCGTAATGTTTCGGCCAATATGCAAAGGCCCTAATTCATCTTTGGTTATTTCTCTTATAATTTTCCCTGTAACCGTTAAAATTTGAATTCGAATATTTTGCGGTACTACTGACCCGGTAACCGTAAATACAAATGCAGTAGAAGTAGTGAAAGGATTTGGATAATTGAGCAAATTTGAAATCATCGGTTTGCTTATAACCCTGAAATCGATATGGTAATCCAGTTGACCTGCTGTATTGCCTGCAGCATCTTTTCCTGAAACAATTAATTCATACTCATCATCATCACCACTTAAGGCAGGGGAAAGATCGATTGTGGCCGTATTTTCGCCTGTTGCCAAATTTGCTGGCGTAAAACGCATCGTATCATTATCAAACTTATAAGTTCTCAATGAACCGTCCGGAAACTGTATCTGAACTTTAATGAGCGAAGTATCATTAAGGGCGAGATACTTACTCTCATCTTTAAGCTTAACAACTATATGCGGCCTTGCAGAAACAATATCCCTGTTTAAAATGTGCACTCCATCAAACGTTACATCCAACAACGGGTTAAATTTATCGGGCCTTACATAAAAGGTTCTGTATAAAAAGTTATTAAAGTGATATTGTTCAGGCTGATCGTTATCGGGATTGAAATCAACCAGTAATGTATTTGGGCCGGAATATCCCCTTGTATCAATATCATAATTTAACCGGATGGTATCGCCACTTATTAGAGGTTTTTGTCTCTTAAGCGGAAGCAGGTGGGTAACATTATTATTGTCAATAATTGCAATATTTACTTTCACACTATCAAAAGCCGGCGGACTGATATTTTTAAATGCAATTCCAAAATGTAAAACTTCTCCCTGCTCAAGCGTATCAGTTGTTATAAAATACAGGTTGGGTGTAAGAGCGCCTTCCGGAGCCGAATTGTAATTCAATCTCCAGTAAGAAAGCTGGTATGGAGTTAACGTCACACTATCAATATTGCGCATTTTAAGTTGAATGAAAGGATAGGCTGATGCACTTATTGAAGATATATCTACATCCTGCATAGTTTTGTCAACATTCATCAAAGAGGAAGAATTGCCGACGCTATCTATACCAATAATCTCTACTGTTGGATTGTCTTTTGAATTTGCTTCAAGACTTTTTCCACGCCAGTGCATTTCTTTCCAGGTTGTAGCCGGACCAAATTTCGGAGAGGTGATATAACCTAAAGTATCGGGTGTTACCTGGCTTTTTGAAAGGTTTATAGCATCGGTTGTCCCGTTTGAAAAAACAAAGTCCGGACCAAACTCAGGGTTGTTTTTTTGATACATAAATATGAAAGACCTTGGGCGATAGAATGAATCAATTAAAACAAATCCCTGTGATTTCAGGCGGTCATATAGGGTATTACCTACGCCAAAGGCCACTGAATCGGCTTGCCAGTCGGCAGCATATGTATTGCTTGACGGAGAAGTGCCCGAAACATTCCGTGCAATTACAATAAAATTATCAGGTACTAAATCAAGAAACTTAACAATACTATCTCTTTTAGCCTGGCTTAAAATATTAAATTGAAAGTTTGCGATCCTGTCAAAGCCACATACCTGGTCACTACCGTATTTCCCGGTTGGGCCCGCCTGGTTAAGCCATGGTTTAAGGGTTATAGGATCGAGTACATTAAAAATTATTCCTGAAATGCCGCAAACACTCTTGGCAAATTCAGCACCATTAACTCCGGCTGTAAAGTCTGAAGCATTTTTTGCAGCCGTTGGGAAAACACCATTTTTTGATTCGATAAAATTAAGAACGGAAGAAAATTCCCACTTCCTGCTGCTATCGAGCTTAATATTTACAGTGTCAGAATACAAATGTTGATAATACCCCGACTGATTTGAACCCGTAGAACTATTTGCCAGGTAAATAAACGATGAATTATTCCAATGATAATCGTCAGTGCTGCCCGCAGCAGGTTTTTGCGCAACCCTCCAATAATACACGGTGCTGTCGACATAGCTGAAGCCAGGATCAAATTCAACAACACCACCAACAGAATTCACAGTCCGGCTCACTTTAACGGCAGAATTAAATAGCAAGGTAGTATCGACTTCCATTACATAATCCTTATCCGGACTAAATGGATTTGCAGTAGAGGCATACAGTTTTTGGTTTCCAACATTTACAATTGCAAAATTATATGGGTACGTAGGACTTGCTTCATCTTCATAAATAAAAACATCACGGGTAATACTGTTATTGTTTTCCGACAACTCAGAAACATTGTCGTCTGCATCAATTGTAACAGTTATTTTATTCAGGCCTTTATCTCTGGTAGAAATAATGGGAACATTAATTCTTATTGAGTCAGCATATTTTATTCCTGCTATTCGCTGCTGTAAAATAATTTCACTTGTTCCATTTGGATAGGTTCTCTTTACCTCAAAAGTAATCGAATCACTTATTGCCTTTCCAATGTTATAAGCCTTCGCATCAAGAATGAAATTGCTTTCCGCTACCGAAATAAATGCAGGGTTAACCTTTACCAGTTTGTCTTCGATTATATAATCAGGTTTTGAATGTGGATTAATCGTTATCGCAGGATCACCATGTAATGCGAGCTCCTCAAGATGGATTCGTGTTAGATAGTCCAGCGAATTATTCGCTCCGCCCAAATTAGTAATTGCCTCTTTTATATCATTTCCAATTGAGTTGCCATAGTTTACGACGCCTAGCTGGTTATATAATTCATTGTCGTACCTGTTTAGATAAGGTGGAACCCCAAGGTGGGTGCTCGCCAGGAAACCAATGCTTCCCCGTTGATTGGCGAGAATAAATTTTTCTGAAATAGATAAATTATTCTGTATAATTCTTGCAGGATCATAGATATAGTTATTACCCGCTGTACAGCCGCTCACCGAAAAGAATGGATACCGTCCCTGGTTCTGGTAAACAGAAGGATCACTTAAATTGAATTCCAGTAAATTGGCTGATGAATGCCCAAAATAAGAAAGCAAGCTGATCCCTTCATTAAATAATTGTTCAATCCTTTGCCCCGAAATTAACTGCACGGCGGAGTTGGAAGACTTTGCAAAAGTTTCCACCTTGGCCCCGTACAAAGTGTCTTCTATTACCGTTTTATATTGGTTCATGTAATATTTAAACAGGTCACTTTCAGAAGAATCTTTGCCACCAATTACATGTACAACATTTTTCATCCATAGCTTACTATCCAGTGTCTCCGTTCCGGATGCTTCGGCTTGTTCATACTCTTTTACCTTTTGAAGATAGTTGCCTATTTCATTGCCTGATATTACCGATAGCCTTCCAATCGGTATACTGGGAATAATACTAAAGTAGGGAGAGGATAATAATACATCTGACGCGGGGTTGCCAAACGTTGGAACAAGGTCCAGTTGTTCAGCGTATAGGCCTGACTGGTAGATTGCATAATCATTGTAAGTTATTCCCTTGCCTATGAGAAAAACATATTGGGGGTTGGTTGTAAATGTATTTTTTGCAAACTGAATAAAATCCTTTATTGAAGACGGATGCTTTTTAATACCATAGGCAAACTGGTCGACTAAATCGTTGATATCATAAATTTTCACATTATAATTTCCGCCTGCAGCGGAACTTCTATACTGCTTATATAAATCGACGTTATTGATACCGGAACCATTATTATAAAGGACCGGGTTGCTGATGATGAGATAATTTCCCTGGTTTGCGGCTATTCCATAATTTGTAAAATTCCGTTGTGACAGCGTGGTCACATTATTTATTTTGGAAACATCCTGACTCACTAGTATAAATTTCCTTAATGGACTTGCGGAAGCAGGAAGAGCAAACTTTACCTTGCCAGGTGTAGAGGTTACGTCTCCTGTATATCTTCTATAGGAGGTAAGATCAAGTAAAATAGGATCTGCATTACCAAAATTAAAATTATCAATTACAAGGTAGTTTCCCGTTGCTGAAGCAGGAAGCTCGAAATAAAAATTGAAAAGGTTATTGAAATTAAATTTGCCCGGGTATGTCAATTCAACTTTCGAAGCAACGATCCTGTCGAGTGGAACAGATGAAATATCCTCAATCGTAATAAGTAAAGTATTGGGATTTGGTAATGAACTCATCGGGATATTATCAATCTGCTTTTTCAAGAATGTAAAATTAGACATCGGTTCATCATCAATAACGGTATTATAAAATCTTATCCTGACATTTCGTGAATTGAGTGCATTGCCGGCTACAGAAAAATTAAATGATGCACCCGGCCCTCCTGGAAAAATATTAAGGCTATCCAATAAAATGGATGCTCCAAAATTTGGGGCTATATCGTTTGACGTCCACCCTTCACCAATATCATAAGATGATGAATAAACATAACTCCCGAGCGGCAAGCCATACCCGGGGTTGATTTTACTTTTGTAATACAGTCCTCTTGTGTTCATGAAGTAAGGTTCAGCCGGCAGCGAGTTCCCTGCTACATCATTAGGGCTGTTTATAAATCTTAAATTATTACCGGCAGGGTTTACCGTTAAGAAATACGCAGAAGTATCTGTTTCAAGGCTATAATGATCTGAAAGTTGATAGTTGGGATCACGGTATAGTTTTGTGTCCATTTTTCCATCGTTCATCATTCCCCAAAATTCAATATATCCTGATGAGCCCAAAGGGCCGGTTGCACTGGACGTGTATAAGGTGACTTCTTCGCCATTTCTCCATAATTGAAATTGCTCGGCAGGTGTGTTGCCGATGCCTGCCGAATTAAGGGTTGATTGTTGTATTCTAAAAAGACCGTTTTTGGCAACATTAAATTTGAAATATGTTTTGCTATGATCTACCCAACTATTGCTATAAGGTTGCGCAAAACCCGCAGCAGCAAAGAAGACAAAAGAAACAAATAATAATTTTTTCATAGTTGTTTATTAACGTCTTAATTATTCTCTTTTTTGGCAAGATCAAATCTTAAAGAAAATATATGGGTATATAGAGGGTTTGATTGATTTGCCAGGTTTGAAAAAGCATAATCCAGTTGTACATTTTTTATTTTAAACCCGGCACCTAAGCTCGGTTGATAAATCCAAACCTTTTTCTGGTTGGTAGTATCACGGTCTGCAAGCGCTCTTTGAAAATTGTAAATGCCTGCCCTCACAAAAAAAACATTTTTAATAGAGGCCTCCAGGCCCAAATGCGGATCAACACTTACAGGGTTTCCGCTGATGACCGTATTTCTCTTTCCGTCAAACGTAAAATCCAGGTCAGCTTCGGCCAGTAAGTCTACACTTGACCCGAGCCTAAAGTTGTATGAATTGCCGATTGTGATCCTCGGCGCCGTTAGTTCTGTGGACTTTACAGGAATATCGTTTTTTGTAAGGTATAAAACCTCCTTTTCTTTTTCGGTGAAAGTAAATGACCAGGCGTTAAAGGTGGTCGTTATATCTTTTGCAACCACACCAAGTGTCCAGTTATTTTTTTGCATCCTGAATCCTGCGTCGAAACCAAAACCCCATGCAGAGGCAAAATGGCCAACTTTGCGATAAATAATTTTTGCATTTGCCCCAAAGCTCATTTTTACATCGTCGTCATCCCGTATTTTTTGGGCGAATGAGAGTAAGAAAGCATAGTCTGCAGATGAAAAAGTTGTTATGTTACCGTAATTAATGCTGCCGTCGGGTTCTACAAGAAATAAGGTATTGGGAATATCATCAACAGCAAAACGTAATATAGAAAGCCCGAGCGTTCTTTTATTATCGCTGACCGGAATTGCAAGACTTCCATAATCGTATTTCCCGATGTTGTCGAAGTAACTGGCATGCATAAGGCTAATAGACGGGTTGTCCTGCACCATGGTAAGCCCGGCAGGATTCCAGTAACCAGCGGTGCCGTCGGATACTGACGCCGCCTGTGCTGCGCCCATTCCCAGGCCCCGGGCTCCTGCGCCAATATTCAGGAATTCATTGCTATATTTTCTGAATTGAGCATACCCAAAACATGGCAAAATCATCAGGCATAATAATTTAACAGATTTGGAAATTCTCATACTTGGGGGTGGTCATTTTTGGTGGACAGGTCAGTTGCGTTCGGGTAATTAAAACGGACTTTAATTCTTTATATTGTTTTCACTTGCGTTATACTTATTAAAATTAAGGAAAAACTTATCGCAAAATGCAAAGGATTACAACCCGGTTGGCATTTTAGAATTTTTGTCTTTATTCTTAGTCAATTTTGAAATTACAATTTCTTCAGATTACAATTTTGTGGGAGAATATATTTAAGTGTTATAAAATTTTACACATAGGCAAATCTAACAGAACGCAAACTTAATAAAATTTGAATGAGTATAATATCTATTTGTGCGCTATTTTTGAAAGTTACAGGTTTATAATTTTGACAGTTTTATTTGATGAAGAACCAATATGGAAAATGTAATTGAAGAACTTAAATGGCGTGGATTAATTCAGGATATAATGCCTGGAACAGAAGAGCAGCTTAACAAGGAACCTACATCCTGTTATGTTGGTTTTGATCCTACGGCAGACAGTCTCCACATAGGTAGCCTGATACCCATAATCCTGTTAATCCATTTGCAAAAATTTGGGCACAAGCCGATTGCATTAGTTGGGGGCGCTACCGGAATGGTAGGGGATCCTTCAGGTAAAAGCGAAGAGCGTAAATTATTAAGCACCGATATTTTAGATCATAATGTTGCTGCCGTAAGAAAACAGCTGGAGAAATTTCTTGATTTCAATCCTGGAAAAAATAATGCTGCGGAGATGGTAAATAATTACGATTGGTTTAAAGATATTTCCTTTCTTAATTTCATAAGAGATGTTGGAAAGCACATTTCAATAAATTATATGATGGCTAAAGACAGCGTACGAAAACGCCTGGAAGCGGAAAACGGAATGAGCTTTACCGAGTTTACTTATCAATTGGTTCAGGGGTTTGATTTTTATTGGCTTTATAAAAATAAAAACTGTAAGCTGCAATTTGGTGGCAGTGATCAATGGGGGAACATTGTTACGGGAACCGAATTGATAAGGCGAAAAAGTGGCGGAGAAGCCTTTGCCTTTACCTGCCCGCTTCTAACCAAAGCGGACGGGGGTAAATTTGGCAAAAGTGAAAAAGGAAATGTATGGCTCTGTGCCGATAAAACTTCTCCCTACAGCTTTTACCAGTTTTGGCTTAACACAGCCGATGAAGATGCTGAAAGATTTCTTAAGATTTTTACTTTTCTTTCAAAACCGGAAATTAATGAGCTCATACAACAGCACAATGGAAATGAGCACCAACGTATTCTGCAAAAGAAATTAGCTGAAGAACTCACCCGTCTTGTTCATTCAGAAAAGGATTATGAATTTGCTGTTAAAGCCTCTTCAATTTTATTCAGTAACGATACCGCACAAACGCTAAAAGAATTAACTGAAGATGAGTTGCTCCAGGTTATGGAAGGAGTTCCTTCAATTGAAATTGAAAAAAAATTATTAGGCGAAGTTGATCTTATTTCCATTCTAACCCAGGCAAATATTTTTTCAAGTAAAGGCGAAGCGAGGAAAATGGTTACGGGTGGTGGAGTTTTTATTAACAAAGAAAAAGTTACTTCTGTTGATGAAATAATAAATGCAGACCGGCTTTTAAATGAGAAGTATCTTTTGATACAGAAGGGGAGGAAGAATTATTATCTATTGAAAACATTGTAATTCGCTTGTGCCCATACTTTATTTAAACTACTTTCTTGAGTTTTTTGGAAGCAGGTATTTGCCGGATGTATTCATTTATATCAGGGATGAACTTTTTTTCCTTAAGCAAGAATCCATTTCCCTTTTCACAAAAATGTACTTTAATATTTTCCACGCTTATTGGATTTCCATCGGGAATATCTGCAATGTTGTTATGAATAATATCATGCCCGTCAATAATCATTACCAGGCCGCTGCCAATTGCTTCCATGAGGTTACCTTCTTTAATAAGCATGCCGGTATCCTCACCCAGCCCTATGCCAACTGCCGAAGGATTGCTTGCAATGGCTTGTGCAAGGCGACCAAACCTTCCACGTTTTTCAAAATGGCTGTCGAAAATTACATCATCCATAAAGCCAAGGCCCGTAGTTATCTTGACTTCTCCTTTTAAGTGAGCTGTCGTGGCATTGCCTTCATAAATCATGGTGTTACTCATTGCCATTGCACCGGCAGAAGTGCCCGCAACAATAAAATTTTTCTCTTCATGGTATCTTTTTAAGGCAATTTCCAGGAACTCGGTTCCGCCAAAAGTTGCTGAAAGCCGTAACTGGTTACCACCGCTAAACATAAGCACATTACAATTTTTTACACGGTCGATATAATCCTGTTCCATGGCATCAGCACGGTTACGTATGGGTATTATACCAATATTGGTACAACCGATTTTTCCAAAAGCATTCAGGTAATTTTCACCTACTTCATTAGGTATCATGGAAGCGGTAGTAATAACTTCCATTCTTATTCCGGAACCGCCCGCTTCTTCAACTATGTGGCGAAGAATTCCTAGTTCAAAAAAATTAAGATTATTTCGAACCATTTCTCCTTTCTCCAAATCAACGCCCTTATCTTCTGCGCCACCTATGGCAAAAAGTTTTCCTTGCGGATTTTCCATGCATTCAATTTTGATAAAAACAGTGGCGTTTAATTGGCTAAAAAATTTTCAACCGGGTTAGTATTTTTTTTCTACGCCGTGTACTGTCAAAATAAATACTATTTACAAAAATAACGGAAATGAGATAAACAGATTGTATTATTACGTTGTATTTTTTTTTGACAATGAATTTTTACTACCTTACAATTCGTCGTAATTTTTATTCCTTCATACAAATATTTTACATCTCTTTATGAAGATCGTTGACATCAAAGTGTTGCGTGGTCCTAATTATTGGAGCATTCGCCGACCTAAGCTTATACAACTGAAGATCGACCTCGAAGAAATGGAAGAACTGCCCACCAATAAAATTGCCGGCTTCAAAGAAAGACTGGAAAAACTTTTACCTTCTTTACATGAACACCGTTGTAGTGAAGGAGTACCCGGCGGGTTTTTATTGCGTGTTGAAGAAGGTACATGGATGGGACATGTTATTGAGCATGTTGCCCTGGAACTTCAAACGCTTGCAGGTATGGATATGGGCTTTGGCCGAACAAGAACCACCGGGAAGCATGGTGAATATTTTGTGGTTTTTGATTACATGGAAGAAGCAGCAGGAGTGGCTGCCGCGAAGTCCGCTTTTAATTTGGTACAATCCTTAATTGACAATTCTGAATATAATCTTGACGAAGAAGTACAAGAGTTAAGGGTCATAAGAGAAGATACGCGGCTCGGCCCATCAACAGGAAGTATTGTTGAAGAAGCAGAAAAAAGAGGAATTCCATTTATAAGATTAAATAAACACAGCCTGGTGCAACTTGGCTATGGAATACACCAGCAAAGAATAAGGGCAACCATTGCAAGTACAACCTCAAGTATTGCAGTTGATATCGCGGGTGATAAGGAAGAAACAAAGAATATGCTGACTGCAGCCGAAGTGCCGGTACCAAAAGGGATAATTTTATATAGCGATGAAACCGTACAGCGGGCGATAGATGCGGTCGGCTATCCATTTGTAATAAAACCTATTGATGGAAATCATGGCAAAGGTGCTACTACAAATATTACCACTTTTGAACAGGCAGAACGAGCACTCGAAGCAGCACGTAAATATGGCCGCACGGTAATTTGCGAAAAATATATTACAGGGTTTGACTTCAGGGTACTGGTAATTAATTTCAAATTTATTTGTGCTGCATTGCGTACACCCGCATCCGTTAGAGGTGATGGTGAACATACAATTCAATGGTTAATAGAGGAAACAAATAAAGATCCCAGGAGGGGATATGGCCATGAAAAAGTTTTAACCCAAATAAAAATTGATGGCTTTACTCAAAAAATGATGGATGAAAAAGGGTATAGCCTGGATACCATTCCTGCAAAAGGAGAATTGGTTTTGGTAAAACCTACCGCCAATCTTTCCACAGGAGGTACGTCGACAGACGTAACCGATGAAATACATCCTGTAAATATTTTTTTAGCGGAACGCATTGCAAAAATCATCGGACTGGATATTTGCGGGATTGATATAATGGCATCAGATTTAAAAAAACCTTTGACCGAAAATGGAGGTGCAGTGCTTGAAGTAAATGCGGCTCCCGGGTTTCGCATGCATGTGGAACCGGCTCAAGGAATTGCAAGAAATGCGGCGGAACCGGTTGTGGAAATGCTTTACCCAAAAGGCGTGGATGGCAGAATACCGATCATTGCTATTACAGGTACAAACGGTAAAACCACCACAACAAGGCTTACTGCGCACATTTGCAAGGCCGCGGGTTATAAGGTTGGCTTTACTACTTCGGATGGCGTTTATATACAAAATCAGTTAATGATGAAGGGGGACTGTACCGGGCCCAAAAGCGCTGAATTTGTTTTAAAAGATCCAACGGTAGATT
>JBBSPK010000106.1:0-10885 GCA_038258875.1 Chitinophagales bacterium | reverse complement strand
CAAGTACATTTAATTCTACATCTTCAATTGTGTTTTCCTGTACCTCGGTTACATTGTACAACTTTACTTTTTTTCTGAAATGTTCAATTGATGTATTTACAAAAATTCTACGTATCCAACCTTCAAAAGAGCCGTCTCCCCTAAACTTTACCAGGTTTTTATAAACTTTTATAAAACCTTCCTGTAACAAGTCATTGGCATCCTCTACATTACCGGAATAACGCAGGCAAACACCATACATTTTTGGAGAAAATTTTTTGTAAAGAATTTCCTGCATTTGCCGGTTTCCTTCAATACAGCCAAGTATTAAGTCGCTTTCCGATAGAGTATGGTTGCTTTGTTCGTTCAA
Organism: Chitinophagales bacterium; assembly: GCA_038258875.1. Taxonomy (GTDB): domain Bacteria; phylum Bacteroidota; class Bacteroidia; order Chitinophagales; family Chitinophagaceae; genus Ginsengibacter. The sequence continues at coordinate 10,536 of JBBSPK010000106.1, read as the reverse complement.
ATTTTTTGGCGTTTTATCACAATCCCGCGTCAACAGCAAAGGTTTTTTCCAAATAAGATATTAATTTTTCAGTAGCTTTTTTCCTGTGACTAAAAATATTTTTTTCCTCAAGATCCATTTCCGCAAATGTTTTTTGAGCTCCTTCAGGCATGAACACTGAGTCATACCCGAATCCATGAATTCCCCTTCCTTCTGCAATAATAGTGCCTTTGCAAATGCCTTCAAATATATTATGTTTTCCCTGAACCGTTAAACAAATAACCGTTCTAAAGCGGGCTGAACGATCACTTAGATGTTTTAGCTTGTAGAGTAATTTATCAATATTTTTTTCAAATGATTTTTCATTTCCAGCATAGCGGGCGCTTTTTACTCCTGGCTCGCCATTCAACGACGCTACCTCAAGTCCGGTATCTTCAGCAAAACAACTGATCCCCTTTAGTTTATATATAACCCCGGATTTTTCAATTGCATTTTCTTCTAACGTGTCAAAAGGTTCAGGAATGTCTATCTCAATGCCAGCTTCGGAAAGTGATAGTATTTTAAATTTTTCATGAAGAACACTCCTGATTTCAATAACCTTATTGGCATTATTTGTTGCAAATATCAGGTTCTTCATTTTTGCAACTGTATTCTAAAAATTTTCTGCAGACACACCCACAATTGCTTTTTGAGTTCGAGATCCTTTTGAATTACCGCAATTAAGGGGAATGTAACATAGGTCACCAGCTGATAATTTTGTATTTGAAAAAAAGGGATGTTGAAAGGAAGATCCAAAATATCCGGAACGCCAAATATCAATATTTTTTCCGGTTGCAATTGCTCTGTAAGGTTGCGATACGTGATTTTACTGTTATGAATATTTACGATTGCTATATCCGCCATATTCAAATGGCATGCGGTAAGTAAATCTGATAGAAATTTCATTTGACTATCCGGCAAAAATTTATTTTTATCATCATTAAAGAGAAAGATGATTTTTCTTTCGTTGCCTCCTAAAAATTCAACCTTTGATTCACTTTTTAGAACTGTAAGATTTATACCAGGCTTTAGAGCGACAAGATGATTTCTAAAGATATGCTTATGCAATAAAGCAGGTAGTTGAAGTTTGTCTAAACTCATGGAAAGATTTTCCCTCCTTTTTTTTCGTTTCTTTGTTGCAAATTTAATGATATGATCGTAGCAGCAGATTTTAATATTAAAAGAGCAAAAGACAGCAAATTAGACACTATGTCCATGGAAAATCTGGCTTTTGGGAAATATTTCACTGATCATATGTTTGAGGTTGATTATGAAAATGGAAACTGGAATGCACCGGAAATAAAGCCTTATCAGCCATTGCTACTCTCGCCCTCTTTGGCCGCTTTACATTATGGCCAGGCGATTTTTGAAGGCATCAAAGCATATAAAAACCAGGCCGGAGAAGCACAGATATTCAGGCCTTATGATAATTTCCAGCGGTTTAATAATTCAGCAAAAAGAATGGAAATGCCTGAAGTTCCAGCGGATATTTTTATTGAAGGGATGAAACAATTGGTGAAGATCGATCAAAACTGGATTCCGGCTAAACAGGACTACGCGTTATATATTAGGCCATTTATGTTTAGCAGCGATGAAATGATTGGAGTAAGGCCAAGTCTTAGGTATAAATTCATGATTATATTAAGCCCTACCGGGCCATATTATAGTGAGCCGATGCGTATTTATGTGGAGGAAAAATATGTAAGAGCTGTTCCCGGTGGGATAGGTTTTGCTAAAACTGCCGGTAACTATGCCGCAGCAATGCATGCTTCTGCAGAGGCTAACCTAAAAGGATATGACCAGGTTTTATGGACCGATGCATTTGAGCATAAATATGTGGAAGAGTGTGGAACAATGAATTTTTTCTTTGTAACAGGTAACAAAGCGATTACTCCGGATTTAAGTACCGGAACAATCCTGGAAGGAGTTACACGGGATAGTGTAATACAACTCCTAAAAGAAAAAGGTTTCACCATAGAAGAGAGAAAGCTGAGCATTGATGAAATTGTCGATACCTATAAAAAGGGAATCAAATTTGAAGTTTTTGGCACAGGCACGGCTGCTACAATTTCAATGATAAAGGAGTTGCGCTATAAAGATTCTGTGATGCGCTTTGATACCGATCAATGGAAAATTGCTCCGGAAATTAAGACGCATATGAGTGCTATAAAGGAAGGTCGCGAAGAAGATAAGTATAATTGGATGATGAAATTATAAAATAGGCGCATTCAATGCGGGAGATTTTAATATCAAATAATTTTGGAATTTCACAAACCTCCACTTACCTTTGCCGTCCAAAAAAATCAGGGTAAAAAGTAATGCCTACAATACAACAATTAGTAAGAAAAGGAAGAACTATCATAAGAGCTAAAAGCAAATCAAGGGCTCTTGATAGCTGTCCCCAGCGTCGCGGTGTATGTACAAGGGTATATACCACAACTCCTAAAAAGCCCAATTCGGCCTTACGTAAGGTGGCCAAAGTAAGGCTAACTAATAAAATTGAGGTGATTGCCTATATACCAGGGGAAGGACATAATTTGCAGGAACACTCAATTGTATTAATAAGGGGAGGAAGGGTAAAAGACCTGCCAGGCGTTCGTTACCATATTGTACGTGGCAGCCTTGATACAGCGGGTGTGAAAGATCGTAAGCAGAGCCGCTCGAAATATGGTACAAAAAAGGAAAAAGCAAAAAAATAACCAATAAAGGGATGCCGAATCCCGAAATAATTAAAAATAAGAAATGCGTAAAGCACAAGCGAAAAAACTTCCTTTAGCCCCCGACCCTAAATTCCAGGATAAACTGGTGACCCGTTTTGTAAATAATTTGATGTGGCAGGGTAAAAAAAGTGGTGCCTACAGCATTTTTTATGATGCCCTTGAAAAAGTTACAAAAATTTCAGGTGAAGACGGATATGAAGTATGGAAAAAAGCTTTGGCTAATGTAACGCCTGGTGTTGAGGTAAAAAGCCGCCGTATAGGTGGTGCCACTTTCCAGATTCCTGCGGAAGTACGTGCCGACAGGAAAACCTCATTAAGCATTAAATGGCTTATAAAGTATAGTCGCGATAGAAATGGTCGTAGCATGTCAGAAAAGTTAGCTAATGAAATTGTAGCAGCCAGCAAAGGCGAAGGCGCAGCGTTCAAAAAGAAAGAAGATACCCATCGTATGGCAGACGCTAATAAAGCATTTGCTCATTTCAGGATTTAAATAAACACCAAAATCAATTGTGAGCCCTTTCCAATATTGAAAGGGTTTTTTTGTGGCGTTTTCTTGTTAAATATATCGCTTGCAATATTAATTATAAGCAGAATATTTGTAACTTTGCGCCTCCAAAAAGTTTAAAAAAATTATATAACAAAAAATAAATAAAGGCCATGGCCGATTTAAGATTTCAACGAAACTTTGGTATTGCAGCTCACATTGACGCAGGCAAGACCACAACTACAGAACGTATTCTTTATTATACAGGGGTGAACCATAAAATAGGTGAGGTGCATGATGGTGCAGCTACCATGGACTGGATGGCCCAGGAGCAGGAAAGAGGTATTACGATCACATCTGCGGCCACCACATGTTTTTGGAACTTTCCAACTGTGCAGGGCGCAAAAATTCCTGATACAAAGCAATATAAATTTAATATAATTGATACTCCCGGCCACGTTGATTTTACCGTGGAGGTTGAGCGCTCATTGCGTGTGCTTGATGGATTGCTTGCATTGTTTTGCGCAGTTAGTGGTGTAGAACCCCAAAGTGAAACTGTTTGGCGCCAGGCTAATCGTTATAAGGTTCCGCGTATTGGCTTTGTAAATAAAATGGATCGTGCCGGCGCTGATTTCCTTAATGTAGTAAAACAGGTGAAAGAAATGCTGGGCGCAAAAGCTGTGCCTCTGCAATTACCTATCGGGGCAGAAGATAACTTTAAGGGGGTTGTAGATCTGATAACTATGAAAGGTATTATTTGGGATGATGCTACGCAGGGTATGACTTACAAAGAAGTTCCTATCCCGGTAGATATGATAGAAGAAGTTAACGAATGGAGGCAGCATCTCATTGAAGCGGTTGCCGACTATGATCATGCCTTGCTGGAGAAATTTTTTGATGATCCGGATACTATTACAGAAGACGAGATACATGCAGCCATTCGTAAAGCCACTATTGACATTTCAATAATTCCAATGATGTGTGGTTCATCTTTCAAGAATAAGGGGGTACAAACTGCATTGTATGCGATTGTAAGGTACTTACCAGGCCCTATGGACCTCGAAGCTGTTAAGGGTGTAAATCCTGATACTGGCGATGAAATTGAGCGGAAACCGGATCCAAAAGCACCGTTTTCTGCTTTGGCATTCAAAATAATGACGGATCCTTTTGTAGGACGTCTTGCATTCTTCAGGGCATATTCCGGACGTCTTGATTCGGGGTCGTACGTATTGAACACACGTACAGGAAAAAAAGAAAGGATTTCAAGGATCATGCAAATGCATGCTAACAAACAAAATCCTGTAGACTTTATTGAGGCAGGAGATATTGGTGCAGCCGTTGGGTTTAAGGATATTAAAACGGGTGATACCCTTTGTAACGAGGATGATCCGATAGTTTTGGAGGCAATGACCTTTCCAGAACCTGTAATTTCCGTGGCGGTAGAACCTAAAACGCAGGCTGATGTAGATAAGATGGGTATGGCAATTGCGAAATTGGTAGAGGAAGATCCTACGTTAAAAGTAAAAACTGATGAAGAAACAGGGCAGACAATTCTGAGTGGAATGGGAGAACTTCATTTAGAAATTATTGTTGACAGAATGAAGCGTGAATTTAAAGTTGAAATTAACCAGGGTGCGCCCCAGGTAGCATATAAAGAAGCATTCAAACAAACAATTGAACATCGGGAAGTCCTTAAAAAGCAAACAGGTGGACGTGGTAAATTTGCTGATATTGTGTTTGAAATTGGACCCGCCGATGAAGAATTCCTAAAGGAAGGTAAGGGTAATTTCCAATTTATAAATGCCTTATTTGGAGGCTCAATTCCAAAAGAATTTGTACCTGCAATTCAAAAAGGTTTTGATACCGCGATGAATACAGGTGTCCTGGCGGGCTACCCTATGGAAAGTATGAAAGTAAGGGTGTTTGACGGCTCATTTCACCAGGTTGACTCTGATGCTATGTCATTTGAGCTTTGTGCCAAGCAAGCTTATCGTGAATCTGGTAAAAAGGCGAAACCGGTATTGCTCGAGCCCATTATGAGAATCGAAGTGCTTACTCCTGATCAATACATGGGTGATGTAACGGGTGACCTTAATCGTCGCCGCGGAATGCTGGAAGGCATGGATAGCAAACATGGCGTTCAGGTTATTAAAGCGAAGGTGCCTCTAAGTGAAATGTTTGGATATGTTACCCAATTAAGGTCGTTATCAAGCGGCCGGGCTACTTCAACAATGGAATTCAGCCACTACGCTCCAGCTCCTAACAATATTGCAGAGGAAGTAATGGCAAAGCAGAAAGGCAAAGTAAAAATAGAAGAATAAGTTTCCTGGTTTTTGTACAGGAATAAATTATAGACCTTGCTCATCTATTGAGCAAGGTTTTTTTATAAACGAAAACGGGGAAAATCTCTTGAAAAAAGGGTGTTTCCACCGTGCATAGAGTCTCAAATTATTTCAATTTTTGTGGAATGAAATGGAGACTTAGCAGGGGATAAATAATAGAAAATAATTTCTGGTAAGTAAGTCGCCAAAGTTTTTAATTTCTCATAATTCTTAAAGCAATCGTCAAAGAAAGTAGTAAAGGGTGGTTTTTCAAATGGAGTCCAAAGTGCCCTTCGGGGCATTTTGGATTTTAGAGAGTTTCGCAAAATCGATACGTTATTTATTCTTAAAATCGCCCCGCTTCCAGGCTTTTATAAATTCTGCCCATGCGAGAGGATTAAAAATATTTTGAGGGGGTAGTTGGCCGGCAGAATAATATTTTTGTGCACCTTGTTTAAGATAATAATTGGAGGCTTCGCGTCCATCTCTTGGGTAAACAGCCAGTAATGCTCTGCGGTTGCTTTCTGAAAGATTTTGCCTTGCAATTTCCTCTTGATCATCAGGAACCTGGGCACTGACAAACTCCCTTTCGAACTCTTCACGGGTCGGTCGCTTTTTTATAATTGTTGCTGGTAAGTACACGGTATCTTCCACCATTAATTGTATCATGCTTTGTTGATTGCCAACAAGATTTTGAGGAATCGTTACAAGTTTTGGCTTATAGCCCACGCTTGTGAATTCTATTATGTCGCCTCTCAAAATCGGTATTGAGAAGACACCCTGTTCGCTTGAAATTGTTCCCTGGTTTCGCCCCTTTACAACAATGCTTACGGAAGGCAATGCTTTGAGGCTATCAGCAGACATTACAACTCCGTATAATTGAACCACCGAATCCTTATAAGTCTCAAACTGCGCCCTGGCAGCTATTGGAACAAAGAACAGGAGAATTAAAATATATTGTATAATTTTTTTCATAGACTTATAGGATCCATTCTTTAAGATTGTTAATCGTACTTATTATTGTTTGGATTTATAAAAATATATAAATCAATTTTGCCTTCCTTATTTTTTTAATTAAACAAAGTAAAGTTATCAATGTTTAAATTTGCAGGTACACAGGCTTTTTAACAAAAAATTGAACCATGACAGAAGATGATATTCTAAAAGCGTTGAGCAATGTGCAGGAGCCGGATTTGGGGAAAGATCTTGTAACATTAAATATGGTGAAGAACATACAAATTAGTGGGAGCGAAGTTTCATTTACCATAGTGCTCACTACACCTGCCTGTCCACTTAAAGATCTGATAAAGAATGCTTGCATAAACGCAGTTCAATTATTAGTCAATAAGGAAGCAATTGTAACTGTAAATTTTTCGAGCAATACCACTTCTCTTAGGAAGGATAACAACATTTTAAGTGGAGTTAAAAATATTATTGCCGTAATAAGTGGAAAAGGAGGCGTGGGTAAGAGCACAGTGGCAAGTAATCTTGCCCTTGCGATTGCCGATGGCGGCGCTAAGGTGGGATTGATGGATGCCGATATATATGGACCCAGTATTCATATTATGTTTGGTGTACGTGGAGAAAGACCGGTTATGAAAGAGGTGGATGGAAAGGGAAAGATTGTTCCATTAGAAAGATATGGAATAAAATTAATGAGTATTGGCTTACTGGTAGATGAAAAGCAAGCGGTCGTATGGCGTGGCCCAATGGTGAGCAGCGCAATAAAACAATTTGTAACCGATGTAGATTGGGGCGAATTGGATTATTTAATTATTGATATGCCACCGGGGACCGGGGATATTCATTTAACCATCGTTCAAACCGTTCCGGTAACAGGAGTTGTTGTAGTAACCACACCTCAACTAGTGGCTTTAGCGGATGCAAAAAAAGGAATTGCTATGTTCAACCAGGCACAACTGAAAGTTCCTGTAATAGGGCTCGTGGAAAACATGAGTTATTTTACCCCGGCCGAATTACCGGATAACAAATATTTTATTTTTGGAAAAGAAGGCGGCAAGAATCTCGCTGAAGAATTTGATATTCCTTTTCTTGGGCAAATTCCCTTGGTGCAATCGATTCGTGAAGCAGGCGACTTAGGAATACCTATTATGGCAGGAGATGATGAAGTATCAAGGAAAGCTTTTACAGAATTCAGTGATAATGTTATAAGAGGCATTGCAATGCGTAATGCGCAATTACCGGCAACTGAAGTCACAGAAATACTTGAATTCGGGTAAATGGAATTGCTAATAAATAAATATCTAGGGAACTTCACTTTTAACGAGTATCACAAAATATTAATAAATGCTCCAGCGAAAGATTGTTTTTTGATTGCCCGGAACCTTGATATGGGCAAATCATTACCTACAAAAACCTTAATGAAGTTGAGGGGTTTGCCTGCTAAAGATTTGCGACTCCAACAATTTATAAGGGACATGTGTTTCAGATATGTCGAGGAAAATCTCTTCCAGGAATTTATTATCGATGCCTCGCAAACTAATATTAAGATTTTCTGGAATTTTTATTTTAAAGAAATTTCAAATAATAAAACTTTGACTAGCACAGAAACGAGAATATTATGTTTGACAAAAAGAAGCAGATTTTTATTCTCAATTTATTGGTTTTTTATAAGACCCTTCAGCGGCCTCATAAGAATTGAAATGCTGAGGTTGATCAGGAAAAATGCGCAAAAGTTACAGTTAAATTCTTAGTCATAATTTTTAAAATAATTAATCACATCTCTTTCATAGCGCTCTTGTTTTTCCAAAATAAAATTTTTGATTTCAGGTGCTGATATTCCACTTTCAATTATTAATTCTTCATTAGTTATCACCCTTGCTTCATCCCACAACCCTTTATCAATAAAAGACTGTAGCGTTTTCGCGCCGCCTTCAACTATTATGCTTTGTATATTTAACTCAAAAAGTGAATGGAGTACTTCGTCTAAAAAATTTTGACCTTCAGGTTTGATATAAACAAGATTTTCTTCGGTTGAGTTTTTTACGAGGTTATAAATGATGGTCTTACCTCCATCATTAAAAATATTTAAAGAAGAGGGCAGTTTAAGTTTTTTATCGATAACAATTCTAATGGGATTTTTACCAGGCCATAACCTGGTTGTAAGAGAAGGATTATCCAGTAAAGCAGTATTGAATCCAACTAAAATTGCTGCTTCCTCAGTCCTCCACTTATGTCCAAGGCGATTGCTGTATTCGTTGCTTACAAAAATTCTTTTATCCTTCCCGCCAATTTTTCCATTGATGCTCTGTGCCCATTTCAGAATAACATAAGGCCGGAACTTTTCATGAAATGTAAAAAAGCGTTTATTGAGTTGCATACATTCTTCTTGCAACATACCTGTTATTACTTCTACATCCCCATCCCGCAATTTTTGAATGCCTTTACCCGCAACTTCTTTGTAAACATCGCTGCACCCAATTACTACCTTCCTGATTTTATTTCTTAAAATAAGATCGACACATGGCGGCGTTTTTCCATAATGCGAACACGGTTCAAGGGTAACGTATAAAGTGCTTTTCTCAATTAACGATTTGTGTTCTTCTTTTACGCTATCAACACAATTTACTTCAGCATGCGCTTCACCATATTTTTGGTGGTATCCTTCCCCTATAATTCTATCCTCATAAACCAGTATTGAACCTACTAACGGATTAGGAGCAACATTCCCCATCCCTTGTTTTGCAAGTTGAATGCAGCGGGTCATGTATTGTTCATTTGTTGCCAGATGTTCTTTAATTTATTACTTCACAAAATAATTAAGTTTGCTGTAATGACAACAAGGGAATCTTATATTGACTTTTTACAAAAACTTAAGGATGTATATGAAGAACAAGAAGCTGCAAATATTGCAGATTGGGTATTTGAAAATGTACTGCATTTAAAAAGATGGGAACGACGAGAAAATCCCAAAACAGTAACTGCCCAACAATCATCACAATTAGAAAAATACCTGGATGACCTTCTGAAACACAAGCCCGTTCAATATGTGCTGAATGAAGCCTGGTTTTATAAAATGAAGTTCTTTGTAGATGAGAGTGTACTCATACCGAGGCCTGAGACTGAAGAATTGGTGAGTTGGGTTATTGATGAAGTAAGGAGTTCACAATATTATACTAAATTCAAAATTTTAGACATCGGTACAGGCAGCGGTTGCATCGCCATATCCCTGAAGAAAGAGCTGAGAAACATTTATGTAACGGCAATTGACACTAGCCAAAAGGCTTTGGCAGTAGCAAAAAAAAATGCCGACACTATGCAAGCAGAGATTGACTTTTGTGCTGTCGATTTCTTAAATGAAAATTTATGGGATTCATTCAACAAGTATGATGTGATTGTTTCCAATCCGCCTTATATTCCGGAAAAGGAAAAAGATAATATTGCGAAAAATGTTTTGGCATTTGAACCAGCTATCGCCTTATTCGTCCCTAATGATGACTCATTTATTTTCTATCAGAATATAGCGAAATTTGGAAAGTCGCATCTGAAAAAAAATGGAAAAATCTTTGTAGAAATACACGAAAATTATTCAGCAGAAGTAAGAAAGATCTTCAATGAGTATAATTACAAAACAGAGATTAGAAAAGATATTTATGGAAAGGAAAGAATGATAAAAGCTGAAATTTAAATAAGTTAAGGGCTATTTAATTCCATGCACCGATGCAGACGTAGTGGCGCCTAATCTTTTCGCAACCTGCATTACCCGTACAATGTCTCCCCAGCTTACGAGAGAATCGGCATTAATAACAACGGCGGGTTTTATACTGTCAGTTACAAGGAGTTGTTTTCTTAGCGAGGATTCCAATGAATCAAAAATAATTTTCTGCTGCCCCAGAAAAATATCGAGATTCTTGTCGATACTTACAATTACGCTTTGCTTTGCTTTTGTATCGCTTGTCGCACGTGGATTATTCATTTTAATAACATTAGGATTAGCCATTGTTGATATTATAAGAAAGAAAAACAAAAGAAT
>JBBSPK010000105.1:0-11094 GCA_038258875.1 Chitinophagales bacterium | reverse complement strand
TTTAAATTCATAATTATTTTTTTAATAAGGTGTGATAGTAAAGAATTTTTTTTATTTAATGATTCCACAACCTATTCTTGTACCTGCGTTTCCTGATGGTTGTGAAGTAAAGTCATCCACACCCCCATGAACTATAATTGATTTGCCAAGAATATTTGTTTTCATATCGCCGCCCAATGACCACAGGTCCGTTTCCATTTCCATGGTACCATAACCCTTTCCATCAAGGCTTACATTGCCAATATCTCCTGAATGAAAGCTGGCGCTGCCCCATTTTCCATGCTGTGCGTTTGTTGGATTCCAGTGACCGCCTGCAGCCTTACCCATATCTGCGCAATCCCCCTTTTCATGTATATGAACTGCAACGCTTTTATTAGCTTTCGCCGGAATAGTAATTTCCAATTTCATCTTTACTTTACCATCCGTTTGTGCATCGAACTGAACCGTACCCGTTACAGTCGTGTCAGGGAAAACACCGGTTACCATCGCTGTTGCATGGTCCCTCATACTATCTGCCTGATTACTTTGCATATCCATCTGCATACTACTATCCGTTTTAGCATCGGCTTCATTGCTGGTGTCGCTTGTACCATTATTGCAGGCGGCTACACCTGCAACTGTCACCAGGATGTAGGTTGCTATTTTAATGGATTGAAATAACTTTTTCATTGTTGATTTATTTATGGTTAAAAATGTCAATGATTTTTTGAATTCACATTTACTACCTCAATTATAGAACCAAGCTTTCGCTGTAAAAAACAATTCTTAAAATCCTTTCGCTGCAAGAAACGTTCAAAATATGTTTAAACCCCCAGGGCAAACTTACATCGGTAAAACTTAACCTGGATTTAATTGTTAATAAAACGAATTGATTAATCATACTCATAAAAGTAAGTAATCAGAATTATAGCGGGGTTATTTTTACTCAATGAAGACTTATCGATGACAAATTTTTTCTTACCAAATAGTAATTCTAAATGGCAAGCGTTTTGAGATAAAAACAATATTTGTCGCATTAATAATTAAACTTCGTAAATAAAACAGAGATAATGAAAAGTAAATCGCACGAGTCAACGGTCCTGGGAACTTTTGGTGCCGCTATTGGTAAAGGGTTACTAGCAGGTTTAGCAGGAACAGTTGCAATTACTATTTCCCAAATGATTGAAATGGCTATAACTAACCGAAAACCAAGCGATGCACCTGCAAAGGCCGTAAAGAAAGCATTACATATAACGGCTTTGAAAGAATATAAGGATGAATTTTCAAATGAAGTTCACTGGGTTTATGGGACTTCTTGGGGAGTTATGCGTGGATTGTTATCCCTGGCAGGAATAAGGGGTTTTGCTGCGACAACACTTCATATGGCTTCCGTATGGGGAACGGCAGTCACGATACAACCAAAGCTTGATATTGCGCCGCCTTTATCGGAGTGGGAAGGAAAAGATATCGCTATTGATATTTTCCATCACGCGGTATATGCAATTGTAGCAGGATTAGTGTTTGATGCCATTGATTAATATATCATGCTATAAACATTTATTCACATAAAAGAGGCTACCCGTTAAGGCAGCCTCACATAAAATATCGGATTCTGTAAAAGAGTAGATTCTATTTTTTTAGTTCCATAACCTGGGCCTGCGGTACTTCTGTTTTCATTTTCTTCATCCAGGTATCACGCAAATCTGAGCTGTCCCATAAGGCACTCGTGCTTATCACCTGGCCATTTGAGGCTTTAAGGTTAAAAAAATGTTTGCCATTTGCTGCAGTTTTCATCTCATAATTTGCGGGCAATACTATATTCTTTTTTACGGATTCTATTCCGTTTAGAAGGCCATCTTTTTGTGTATATCCTTCACTTGATAAAAGAACTTCTCCTTCCCCGTTTATCAATCTAAAATAATGTTCATTGTTCTTTCCAAGAAAAGTTTCAAACTTAGTCATAATATATTTTTGTTTTTAGTGAATAAAAATTGTTATCTATAATATAAGGTAAATATGTTGGAATGCCAAATAGGATTGAGGGATACGAAATTCTATTGTTAGTTATATAAAACAGTATAATGATTTAAAAAAGCCATTACATTTCCGGCAATTACTATTTAATACAGTCAAGGCATGCCATTTGATTTCTATTTTATGCTATTTAAAATTAGAAAATGCACTATTATTTTTTAATTATAATTGAATAGAGCCAGGTATGAACATAACAACAATAGCAATGACGTCGATAAACATAAGCATCATTTGCTCTGTAATTATTCTGATTGACGTTTTACTGCATCCGCAAAAAATGAATATCATGAATGTTGTGTGGCCTCTTACAGCATTGTATTCCGGCCCGGTCGGCGTGTGGGCATATTATGCCTTAGGTAAAAAATCAATGAAGACAAAATCCAGGCCTGAGGCTAGCCATAAAAATATAAAGCATTCGCATAAAAAACCCTTCTGACAAAGTGTAGTTGTGGGAGCATTGCATTGCGGGAGTGGTTGTACGTTGGGTGATATTGTCTCTGAAATTTTTCTATTGGTAATCCCTGTAATACTATTTGGTAGTAAACTATATGGAGGATGGCTTGTCAGTTATTTTTTTGCCTTTGCTATTGGAATCATATTTCAGTATTATTCTATTAAACCAATGAAAAATTTATCGGGCGGCAAGGCTATTGTGGCAGCATTAAAAGCAGATGCTTTACCGCTCACATCCTGGCAAATAGGCATGTATGGCTGGATGGCAAGTGCTGTTTTTGTAATTTATCATCATAGGCTTGAATCTACAACCCCAATATTTTGGGTTTATGATGCAGATAGCAATGCTATTGGGCTTTGTAACAGCTTACCCCATAAACTGGTGGCTACTTAAAAAAGGAATTAAGGAACCTATGTGAATTTTTATTAAAATAATCATCATTTAATTTTATTCATACCAAAACATTTTGTTATAAAAGCCTGCACAAAAATTTATCAGTTTTTCACACCCAATTTTGAATAGTATTGTTTTACCTTTATACTGATAAAAACCTATGCTATGTCATGTACATTCAACTTAAACCTGCCGGTTGCCATAGGCTGTGATCATGCAGGATTCGAATACAAAGAAGATATTATCTCCTTTCTCGATGGAAAAAGTGTTACCTGGAAAGACTTTGGAACTTTTTCCACGGGTTCGGTAGATTATCCCGATTTCGCACATCCTGTTGCAAAGGCAGTAGAGAATAAGGACGCATCCTTTGGCATATTAATTTGTGGAAGTGCCAATGGAGTGGCGATGACCGCAAATAAACACCAGGGCATACGTGCGGCAGTTTGTTGGGAAGAAGAGATTGCCGAACTAGCCCGAAAACATAACAATGCTAATATTATTTGCATTCCCGGAAGATTTGTTAGAGAAGGACTTGTTGAACGAATGATCGAGATATTTATGCACACGGATTTTGAAGGTGCCCGCCATAAACTCCGTGTTGATAAAATTGCCTGCGCTGCTTACGATGTTGTATGAATGGTATAAATGCAATAACCAAATGCATTTATATTTGAAAAAAGTTTTAATGAAATTTCTTTTTCCTGCACTCTCCTTTGTGTTGCTTGCCCATTATTCATTTTCACAAAAAGATATTGGATTAAATTACGCTGAAACGATTACCAACGAAGGATTACAAAAACAACTCACCATTATTGCATCTGCTGAAATGGAAGGGAGGGAAACAGGTACAGAAGGCCAAAGAAAAGCAGCAGCTTATATTCAAAACCAGTTTAGGCAAATCGGGCTTACATCTCCACCCACAATAATTAATTATCAGCAAAATTATCCCTTAAATAGAGACACACTTATTCCCAAAACTTTCAAAATAGGCAACCATAAATATGATTTTGGTAAAGATTATATTGTAACACCCGGCTCTTCTGATGAAAATGAATTCAAATCAAAAACTATAATTTTTGCAGGTTATGGAATTGCTGCTAAAAACTATGATGATTATGCCGGCAAAGATGTGAAAGATAAATTGGCGGTTATTTTTACCGGAGAACCAAAGGTAAGTGGCAGGTATCTCGTAAGTGATAGCACGATACCGTCCAGTTGGGGATCAGGCATATCAAGGAAAGCACAACTGGCCAAGGAAAAAGGCGCCAAAGCATTAATAGTTATTAACCTGGCAATAGATACGATAACTTCTTTACTAGCTGAAAACTCAAAGACATCTGATATTTATTTCCCTTCAGAAAAAAAGGCTGATGATAAAAAAGTTCCTGTAATAAATATCGTTCCCGCAGTAGTCACACATTTTTTTGGCGTAAATGAATCTGCTGAAATAATTGAAGCGGCCAAAGGAAGTAACCCGTTAAAAGATTTTACGATAGAAAAAAATATAAAATCGAAACTGGCTTATAGAAAAATAAAAATACCATCAACAGCTAGTAATGTGATAGGATTTGTAGAAGGAAGCGATAAAAAAAATGAATTTGTTTTTCTTACTGCACATTATGATCATCTCGGTAAAAAAGGCGATGTAATTTATTATGGAGCTGATGATGATGGCAGTGGCACTACAGGTGTAATAGAAATGGCAAGGGCATTTGCAAAAGCCAAAGCAGATGGTTTTGGACCAAGAAGAACAGTAGTATTTATGACCGTTAGTGGCGAAGAAGAGGGCCTTTGGGGTTCTGAATATTATTCAGACAACCCTTTATTTTCTTTGGATAGCACAACAGTTGATTTGAATACTGATATGATAGGCAGAATTGACCCGGAGAGAAAAAAGGGCGACAGCACCAATTACGTATATGTTATCGGCGATGATAAAATAAGCAGCGACCTTATGCCAATAAGCAAGGGTGTAAACAAAAGATATACAAATCTTGAGCTGGATTATAAATTCAATGACGTTGATGATCCTCAAAAAATTTATTATCGGAGCGACCATTATAATTTTGCACGCAAAGGAGTTCCCATCATTTTCTTTTTTGATGGCATTCATAATGATTATCATAAGCCAACAGATACCGTAGATAAAATCAACTTTGATACTATGGAGAAAAGAGCCCGCTTTATTTTTTTAACAGCATGGGAGATAGCAAACATGGATCGAATGTTGAAAAGAGATTTACCGCTTCCAACTGAAGAAAGATAAAAACATTGATCTAAGTTCCCCGCCAAAGACTGGGACTTTACAGGCAAGAAAAAAAAGCAATAGAGAAAATATTCACAGAAGAAAAAAAGTGGATGTCCTTGCTAAGAGTGTTATTTTATGCTTACACCAGCACCCTCTTAATGAAGAAAAGTATAAAAATATTTTCGGTCGATTGGGAGATTTTTTAGGGTAACGGCAACACCGGTAAACTTTCATTTCCTGTTTCATTCACAGATTGTACAGCAAAAAAATAATTATCTTTTGAATAAGGCAAAGTGATTTCATTTCCACTTGTAAAAATTTTCTTTTGCCAAACGGGGCTTGTAGTTTCCCTTATTAAAATAAAATAGCCTTCGACTTCCCCGGTTGAAGGTGGCTGCCATAAAAGCTTTGTGCTGTTTGTTAATTCTTTTACCTCGATTTTTACATCCCCAGGGGCTGATGGCGCTTTAGCAAGATTGGCAAGATTGCATAAATTCAATGCAGTATTC
Source organism: Chitinophagales bacterium (assembly GCA_038258875.1). GTDB lineage: Bacteria > Bacteroidota > Bacteroidia > Chitinophagales > Chitinophagaceae > Ginsengibacter. Next base: position 5,477 of record JBBSPK010000105.1, on the reverse strand, counting down.
TTTCTTAAATATTCATAATCGATATACCCTGGTACATCTCCATAATGAATTCCTTTTTCATCACGCACATCCTGGTGCTGGTGATTATAATTTTCATTCATCTCGGTAATTCTTACTGCCGCAAAGCCACGCTGCACATAAGGTGTATGGTCTCCACCCCTTAAAAAACGATCATTACGATAAATCATCACCACCTCAAGATGATCAACATAGCGTTCACCGATTTCTTTTACGTAGCGTGCAAGTTGTCGTGATTTTCCGTCGTTCTCCAAACCCAACGAACGGATTTTTTGATTTTCTTTTTCTGTTTCATACGCCGGCAATCCTTCGCTGAAGACACGAACTTTTGTGTTATCAACAATATTGGTTTCATTGCTATTATTGCTTCCCATGATATCATTATTCAAAACAGCTTCTATATTCCAATTCTCTTTTCTTGCTTTATCCGCCATGTAGGTTGATCCCAGCAGTCCTTGCTCCTCACCACTTACCGCTACAAAAATTATTGTTGCCGGAAATAAATGCCTGCTCATAATTCTTGCACATTCAATTACGGCAGCAGTTCCACTGCCATCATCGTTGGCACCGGGTGCATCACCTTTTACATCCATCACGTCGCTTCGCCTCGAATCAAGATGGCCGCTGATAATAAAAACTCGTTTATCGTTTGGATCTGCCCCCTTTAAGGTTGCGACTACATTTCCCAGTAATACGGAGGCATTTACTCTTTTTCCATCAGGATAAATGGTAACAGTATCTATAAACGCCGTTAATCGTTCATTGGAATTTATTGCAAACTCTTTAAACTTTTTCAATACCCAATTCCTGGCAGCCCCAATTCCACGGTTGCTATCAGTTTGTGTACTCAATGTATTTCTTGTTCCAAAAGTAACTAGGGTATTGATGTAAGAGCGCAGTGAATCGGGAGAAACTTCATTAACCATTTGAGTGATTTCGGGATCACGGTTTATGATGGTTTGGGCAGAGATTCCATTTGAAGAAAATAAAACAGCAAGGAAAAGTATTTTTTTCATTGAATAAAAATAGGTAAATAATTTTCCAGGTTTTCATATCAAGACAACCAAAAGGCATTGAGATTTACCGCGTAACCTTCGACTTTGCCAATGGTGTATGAGTTTATAATCCATGCCCGAAAATAATTTATTTTGTTTTGGATGTAACCAAAGTTGGTTGCCAACGTTACACTCTTTAAAATGAATTCTTCGAATTAAAAATACGATGAGAAAATTTCGAAGGCGACTAAAAGTCTAAATCATCGTTATGATAAAAAATCTCTTACTGATTGCAGTTCGCAATTTTAAAAAGGATAAATGGTATAGTCTCCTTAATGTTTTGGGACTTACTATTGGCATTACTTTCAGCCTTTTCCTAATTTTTTATGTAAAGGATGAATTAAACTATGACCGGTACAATAAAAAGGCCGATCGTATATTCAGGATTGTTACTTACGTACAGGAAAAGGATAAAAATACTGACTTTACCATAACACAGGCACCGCTGGCGGCGACTTTGAAAAAGGAGTATCCGGAGGTTGAAGAATCGGCGAGATTTATGGGCAGGGAAAGAACCTTATTTAAGAACGGTGAGAATAGTTTTTATGAAACAAAGGTTTATTATGCTGACAGTACCGTTTTTAATATTTTCACTTACAACTTTGTGGAAGGGAATGCCACCCACGCTTTAAATGAACCCAACAGCATCGTAATTTCAAAATCACTTGCCGATAAATATTTTGGAAAAAATACTCCGGCGGTTGGCAAAACACTCAAGACTGTATATGATGTTTATAAAGTAACCGGCGTAATTGAAGATGTACCTAACAATTCGCATTTACGTTTTGATATGCTCATTTCGTGGTCGTCGATACCACAAAACCAGCGGGGTGGCGAGAACTGGGGTAACTTCAACAACTTCACGTATGTATTGCTCAAGCCCGGGACCAGTGCGAGTGCCTTTAATAAAAAATTGGCGCCAATGTATGATAAATATATGGCACCCATTTTTGCGCAATTCAATGTAAAGATGCGTTACGGCGTGCAGCCGATTACAGAGATTCATCTGCATTCAAAACTGGAACGGGAGCCTGAAGAGTTGGGAAGCATGACGTATATCTGGATATTTTCTGCAGTGGCCTTTTTTATGATGCTGATTGCATCTATCAACTATATGAATCTTACGACGGCAAGATCGGCACGAAGGGCAAAAGAAATTGGAATCCGCAAAGTAACCGGCTCTACAAAACAACAACTCGTGTTTCAGTTTTTAGGCGAATCGGTTCTTACTGCTTTAATAGCGGTAGTATTAAGTGTTCTCCTCGTAATGGCGTTATTACCTGCTTTCGATTCTTTATCAGGCAAAGGCTTTACATTACACACATTATTTCAGCCTTCCAATATTCTTTTATTACTGGGTATCGGCTTATTTACGGGATTGGTTGGAGGCAGTTACCCTGCATTTTATCTTTCCTCCTTTCAGCCCGTAAGTATATTAAAAGGATCTCTTTCAAAGGCCTCGGGTAATGTTAATCTCCGGCGCACATTGGTTGTATTACAGTTCGCCATATCTATGGTAATGCTTATCTGTACCTGGGTTGTATATTCACAGCTTTCCTATTTGCAAAAGAAAGATTTAGGCTTTGACAAAAACCAGGTAATGACTGTAATTGTAAATACCGGGGAGGATGAACGCGGCAAAATAAATGCAATGGATAATGATTTTCGCAGTCTTCCGGGTGTTAAGGTTGTGGGAACCGGAAATTGTTATCCCGGTAGTGACAACGTAAACCTGAATCTTTTTTCAGTACAAACTGATAATGGATTTGTGGATAAGGCAGTTGAATGTTATGCAATAGATGAAAATTTTCTACCTGCGTTAAATATCCCTTTGGCAGGGGGGCGCAATTTTTCAGGCCTTGCAGATACCTTGCATGGAATTATGGTGAATGAAGCCTTTGCAAAGCATTTTGGATGGAGGGATGCCATAGGCAAGCGGGTAAAATTTGGCGGTGATACTTCCGGTAATTACTTAGAGGTAGTAGGGCTGGTAAAAAACTTTAACCAGAAATCATTATACAATCCTATAGTACCCCTGATAATGTTCTATGGGCCCAACGGTAATATGATCCAACTAAAAATGAATACTGCAAATCTTAAAGCAACCATTGCACAAGTGGGTAGTACGTGGAAAAAATACTTCCCGAATTTGCCGTTTGAATATAAGTTTCTCGACCAGGATTTTAATTCGCAATATGCCGCCGACCAAAAACGCGGAAAGATCTTTGCAGCGTTTTCTATACTAACGATCATCATTACCTGCCTGGGATTGCTTGGCCTAACTGCATTTACCACACAACAAAAACAAAAAGAAATAAGTATAAGAAGGATAATGGGTGCCAGTATTCCCCAAATCGTTAATATGATTACCCGCAATTATTTGTGGCTGGCATTGATTGCTGCGGCGATTGCGTTTCCCATCGCTTATTATTTTATGCACAATTGGCTCCAGGTATTTTCTTACAATCCCGGGCTATCTGTAATTCCTTTTATAGTATCTGCCTTTGTGATTGTGCTTACCGCAGTGTTAACTGCTATGTTTCATTCAACAAGAGCGGCACTGGCAAAACCTGCAAAGAGTCTGAGAACAGAATAATTAATTGGCGAGGTTAAAAATCCAATAGCAATTACCTTATTTTCTAATCTTTGAGTCACAGGGATCAAACTGGAAAGCCTGATCTTAAACTAATTCCTTTTTTATGAAGCCCCTGCTTTGTTTACCGTGAAGCTGTTGGTTTAGATGGGTTGCATAATCGTGTCTATAAACTTAAATATTAGAATCGGAAATTGTAACACTTGCGTCCGAAAATTTCGTGCATCAATAAAAGAATTCTTCAGAAACGATTTTGCCACTTCTTACTTTATATACACATAACTCACTCGTCTTTTTTCGGACTTCATTTTTCATCTGTATATCTGTTTCCCATGCAACACAGAAGTAATCATCGGCAACCACGGGGTCCGAGATAGTGTTGCCATAAAAATTTTCAACCAGTGAGACAAATAATTCGGCTTTCCTTCTTATAGCATCCATGCCTTTTGTCTCCCTTGGAAGTAGGCCCTCGCCGGGTTCAATGCTAATAATGTCGTCATCAAATAATTTTTCTTTGGCTTCTTCCACTTCTCCTTTGCGGCACATATCTACAAGAAGCGATGCTACCTCCTTTGTTGTCATTGTTTGAATATTTTAACTTGTAAAGTAATAAGATATGTTTCAAATTAACGCCAACATGCAGCATTCAGCGCAAATTTCTTTATAATTCACTGTCGTACTGTAAGCGCTCCTTTTCAAGATCAAGCCTGTTTTCAATAAGCTTTATTATGTCATCATCTTAATCTTTTTTTTTCCTGAAGGCATATAATTTTTTACGTTCTTTTTCTGTAACATTTATCATTACTTCTTTAAAATGGTCTATCATTTATTAGATTAAATTGAAATTACAAGCCATCTTTATTTCTCTAAGCCATCGATCAATATTTCTAAATTATTTATGCGATGTTACTTCTTTTTTGTATTTGAAAATAAGTCTACATTTTCCAATATGGTTCAAAAAAATTATTTTTTTGTTTAGCTAACCATAAAAATATGAAAGACGTAATCAAACAAAACAATATAGCCTGGATTGAATTCTGTGGCCCAAATGGCCCACCCGTTAAATATACAGGGCCGCCAATATTACTACTGAACAATGTTTTTTCAATTGAAAGGCCCGGGTTAATTCCACCATAAATGCCCGGTTCAGCAAAGTCCCAGCTGAAGTGTAAGAAAACAGGAAGCCAAAGGCTTCGGCTAAAAACATAAGATGCAGAAAGCATTAAACCTGCCTGCACTGCTGTAGCACTTACAGAAAGAAACGTTGCTCCCTCCACCGAAACGTGCGCTATAATGAATAGCAATATCATAATAATTAAGGCAAAGGTGGTACCCAATTGTTCTTCTATCAACCTAAAGAAGACTCCTATCAATAAAATTTCTGCAACAAATCCGGCAGTAAAAGCATGTGCAGAGGCAGTAACCAGAAATGATAACGGATTTATACTGCTGATTGAATAAACGGCTGTAAAATAAATAACCCCTATAAAAGCCGATTGCAAAGCAAAGCCGGTTATAAAACCAACAATTGCGTTTTTTCCAAAACCGGTTAAACTTAGTTCATGAATTTGTCTTTTTTCATAAATCCTGAATATAAGGATATAACTCAACAGGGCTACACAAGCATCTGCAATTGCGATAATAACATTTTTAAGATCTTCACTTAAGCCGGTATTACCAAGTAAAAGCCTGCCGAACCATTCAGTAAAAAAAACCAATCCCCCGATTATCGCGATGCCAAAGATAATTTTGGTTAAAAAGAAATTCACTATTTTATTCAATAGAATTTTCCTGTTCATTTACCTGCAGAA
>JBBSPK010000104.1:0-11383 GCA_038258875.1 Chitinophagales bacterium | reverse complement strand
TAATCAAATTCGCAGGCCTGTCCTATAATGATTGGACCTGAGCCGATAATTAAAACTGATGTAATGGATTTGTCGAGCGGCATGAAAAATTAAAATCTGTTAAAATCTGTGGCCGCCAAAAATAAATGTAAATGTTGAAATGAAAATAATAAAATTGAAAACGATTAAATTTATGCGGAAGCTTCATAAAAAAAGCAGACCTTTTAAAAGTCTGCTCTTACCAGTTACTGAGCTTGTTATAGTAAGTACTCCTAAAGCAAATAACGCTGTCCTGACCCATAAAAATCTTTGAGCATATTTCTCACTACATATAATTTATCAACCAAATGCTTTTCTCCTTTTCCCTTAAATTGAACCACATACTGTTCAACTTTTTCCACAGTGTTTTCAGCATCATCGAGTAAATCGTTCGTGGTGTTTTTTAAATGGGATAAAAAGGCATCCTTCTCCTCTTTAGACATGCTAAAAAATTTCAAGAGGGCAACGCCTACTGCGGCTCCAAGAATTATTGCAGCAATTGTATCTGATTTATTCATGATAAATAATTTTAATTTTTTTAGTTGTTAGATTTGCAATTATATGAAAATGATAGTTTTTAAAAATGGTGTATTACATAAATCGTTCCTGTTTTTTCTTTTTCCTCTTTTATTTCTTAATGCGCATGGGCAGGAGTTTCCTCAAAAAAATTATCCGAAAGGATATTTTATTTACCCCGTTGATGCTAAAATAGGTTTGGCTGCAAATTTTGGGGAATTACGTGCCAATCACTACCATATGGGACTCGATTGTCGCACCGACCAGGCTCAGAACAAGATTGTAAAAGCTGCAGCAGATGGTTACATTGCTCATGTGCGTGTTGAACCGTTTGGTTTTGGAAGAGCGATCTATATAAATCATCCCAATGGTTTGACAACGTTATATGGCCACCTGAATGATTTTTATCCGGCTCTAGAAGCCTACGTTAAGGAACAACAGTATAGCTTAAAATCGTGGCGGGTTTACCTCGACATTCCTCCCGGATTATTCGCAGTAAAAAAAGGCCAGTTTATTGCTTACAGTGGAAATACCGGAGGTTCACAAGGCCCGCATTGTCACTTCGAAATACGGGACACAAAGACTGATAAAGTTTTGAATCCACTGTTATTTGGTTTTCCGATTGCAGATAATGTTCCTCCGGCAATTGTGCGTTTAGCCATGTACGATAGGTGTGTTAGTACATACAGCCAATCGCCAAAGCTATTCAGCTTAAAAAAAGTAAATGGAGTTTATACAACCGTTCAGCCCCTGATTACCATTAATACGGATAAGGTTTGTTTTGGGATTTCTGCAAATGATAAGGTAACAGGTTCTCCAAATCCCAATGGGATTTATGAAGCCGTACTATTTCTTGATGAAAGCCCCGTTGTAGGTTTTCAACTTGATAGTATCTCTTATGATGAAACAAGATATTTAAATGCCCATATTGATTATAAAACAAAAGCTGCAGGCGGCCCATACATTCAATACCTGTCAAGGTTGCCGGGTTATCCTGAAGGTGTGTATAAAGATTTTAGCGGCGATGGGGTAATAGAACTTATTGACGATAGTGTGCACCAGGTAAAAATTATTGTAAAGGATACATATGGTAACACCTCAACTCTTGAGTTTAAAATAAGGAAAGGGCTCATCATTGAAAAAGGGCTGCAAAGAGATTCTTCGGAGTTTTATAGCCGGCAGGAATTTCTTCCAGGGTTTGTAAATATTTTTGAAAATGAAGATGTGCAATTGATATTAAAGCCTGAAGATCTTTACGACTCATTTGCATTTGTTTATTCAAAAAAAATAATCTCTTCCGCTATGTCTTATTCTGCCGTGCATTCATTAGAATCTGGCCTGGTGCCCGTGCACAGTAATTTTATTGTAAGATTAAGATCAGATAAACCGGTACCTCCGGAATTGAGAGACAGGATGCTGATTAGAAGGACCTGGCTCGATAAAACAGAAATAGTAAAAGCAACCGGCGATGGAGAGTGGTTCACTGCAAAATTCAGAAGTTTTGGGAATTTCGAATTAATTGCTGACGATGAGCCCCCTGTAATTATCGGGGGGGTTCATGAAAATGCCAATCTTTCCAAAACATCAAGGATTATTTTTATTCCCAAAGACGATAATGATGAAATAAAAAATTTCAAGGCCGAGCTTGATGGTAAGTGGCTTAGATTTACAAATGATAAAGGCCGCTCATTTATTTACAAATTTGATGAAATGTGCGACACGGGAAGTCATGAGCTGAAAATATCGGTAAGTGACGAGGCTGGCAATTTCACAGAGAAAATATACCATTTTACACGATAAAATTTTATAAAAATGACCCAACTGACAGAGGGCGATAAAGCGCCTGATTTTAAAGCAAAAGACCAGGATGGAAATGTAGTTTCGCTAAAAGACTTTAAGGGTAAAAAAGTGGTGTTATATTTTTATCCTGAAGATGATACACCTACTTGTACCATAGAAGCGTGCAACCTTCGTGATAATTATAAACCGCTTCAAAAAAAAGGTTTGGTAGTTTTAGGAGTAAGCCCGGATGATGAAAAAAAGCATAAGAAGTTTGAGCAGAAATACAACCTTCCTTTTACGCTTGTTGCTGACCCCGAGAAAAAGATTATAGAAAAATACGATGTATGGGGTGAGAAAAATTTGTATGGAAGAAAATATATGGGCTTGCATCGTACAACTTTCATAATTGATGAAAAAGGAATTATTCAAAAAATATTCAAAAAGCCGAAATCAAAAGTTCACAGTGAAGAAATTTTGAAAGCGCTTGAATAGTAACATTCCTAATTTATTTCTCCTCTCATGCAGCTACATATAAAAGAAAATTCATGGATAGCAAAGCTGGCTGCAAAAAAATTGAAATCCAAAAACGTTGCCATTGTTATTGGCGGTACTATTCATTTACATCATGTAACGAAACACCAGTTTTTACAAAATGAAAAATGGGTAAAACATGAAACGTGCCATTTGCATCAGTTTAAAAAGCACGGCTATTTTACTTTCATTGTTAAGTATCTATGGGAGAGTGTGAGGCATGGGTATTATGATAATAAATATGAACAGGAAGCCCGAAGGGCCGAAGAGGAATAGCTTATAGAATAGTTTACCTGATATTATATGCAGCACCTGTTAATTCTATGCCGTGTTTATAGCTTGTTGGCTCAAAATTAAAAGCCTTATTAAATTTCGTAGAATCAAAAATATAATCTGAATCGTACTGGTACAACATTTCTTTCATCTCATACATAATCCTCATAAAAATTCCTGCAACTGTAATCATTCCTTTGTTGATAACTGAATGTTTTTCCGGGGCATTAAAAATCTTTGAAGCCATTGAAATAATTTCTTTACCGGTGAGTGCAGGAGCTGCTGTGGGCATATGCCAAACCTGGTTCCATGCTTCCTGCATATTCGAAAGGAGCCACAACGCTTTTCCGCAATCAGGGGTATAGGTAAATGAATGGACTACATCATCATTCACCATCCACTGGGCTTTTTTCCCCTTAGCCATTTTATCAAATACCAATGTATTTAGAACACTTGTTTTGCAATTTGGCCCATAAAAATCCGCAGCTCTGGCGATCATTGCGGTGAGGTTTCCTGTCTTTGTTTCATCCATTAATTGAATGGCCAGCCTTGAACGCAACTCGCCTTTTTTACTTACAGGATTGTAAGGTGTATTCTCGGTCATTGGCCCCGAAACTTTGCCAAGCATATATACATTGTCAAAAAAAATAAGTTTGCAATTGTATTTTTTACAAGCATTAATAGTATTGTTCATTATTGCAGGCCATAGCTTATTCCAAATGCGGATATCATATTTTACACCGGCGCATAGTATTACAACAGATGAACCCTTTATTGCTTCTGAGGTTTGAGCTGCATTAGTTAGATCCGCTGCTTTGGTAAGCACTCCCTTTGAAGGTTTAGGGGCACGGCTTACCAAAGTATATGGTATGTTATTTTGAGACAGTACTTTCGAAAATTCATTTGCAATAGCGCCGCCTGCTCCAAGAATAGTGTACATAAATAAAAGTTTGTTAGTAATATGGATACTTGCTGCCAGATACTTCTTAATAGTCCAATTGTAATCCCAGTTTATCCTTCAATTGTTTTACCAAAGGATACTCTTCAATAACTTTTAAATACTGCTCTTTGGTTGTCAAATGTTTTTCCTGGTCAGAATTATTCGCTTCTTTTTCTTCAATAATAACCCGGTACGTTAAGAAGCGGTTATTAAAATGTACCCGTAGATGCTCTATTAATGCTGCCCTTTCGGCTTCAATAAATTTTTGTTGAATGTTATTAGTTGTTATAATTTCTATACAGTTATTATCAATGATTTTCAGGCTTGCTGATTTAAAATTGGATACGCCCGAGTGATTATTATTTTTACGAAGCTCTTCAACGTAAAGCCCCCAGGCTACATACAATTCTTCTTCACTAAGTTCTTTAGTGCAATTGCCGTTCTGCTTGTTTTCCAATGCAACCTGTTCTCTTATTTTTTCAAGAGAGCTTAGTTTCTTTTTCGTTTGTGGCTTTACGTTAGCCACATATGTATGGTCTGCCACGGCCTTGGGTAATTCAGGTTTAGCAATATCTGGCCCGGAGGAAGACAGGCTTTTCTCAATAACAAGTACTGCGGCATCTTCTTGTGAATGCCCTTTATTGCCGTTCTTTGATTCTGCCGGTTTATCGCTGCCAGCTTTAAGAATTTTGGCTGGAGCTGATTTTTTTTCTTTTAAAGCGATCGGTGAAATTGCTTTAAAAGCAACAGGTCTTACACTCTCAACCTGTTTTTTTTTATGCAGGTATTCACCGGCGGTCACCAATTCAATCGCCTGTTGCACGTAGCAAAGTTTTATGAGCGTAAGTTCTACGTGCAGTCTTTTATTACGTGCCTGCCTGTAATTAATTTCGGCTTCATTCAATATGTTTAAAGCGGAAATTAAAGATGCAGCATCAGCTTTCAAAGCTGCATCAAGATATCGTTGTTTAAAATCTTCTGATACCTCAAGAAGCATCGTTACTTTAGGATCTTTACTTACTAAAAGATTTCTTATAAATTCAGCAAAACCATTTAATACAAGATCGCCCTCAAAGCCCTTTCGGTTAATTTCATCGTAAAGCAGGATTGCATCGCTCAGACTTTCTTTTTGTATGGCATCTATTAAACGGAAATAATAATCCTCATCGAGAATATTCAAATGCTCCAGTGTATTCGCATAGGTAAGTTCTCCGTTGGTAAAACTTACTATTTTGTCGAGAATACTTAAAGCATCTCTTAAACAGCCTTCGCTCTTTTGGGCAATTATGTGCAAGGCCGTCTTGTCGGCTGTTATATTTTCCTTATCACAAATTTCCTGCAGGTGGTCGACCGTATCCTGGTTGGTAATTCTCTTAAAATCAAAAATCTGGCAACGTGATAATATGGTGGGAAGAATTTTATGCTTTTCAGTGGTGGCTAAAATAAAAATTGCAAATGGTGGTGGTTCTTCCAGTGTTTTGAGAAATGCATTGAAGGCCGCAGTGCTTAACATGTGTACCTCATCAACAATATACACCTTGTATTTTCCTGCCTGGGGCGCAAACCTTACCTGGTCAACAAGTGAGCGTATGTCATCAACAGAATTATTACTCGCCGCATCTAATTCATGAATATTGAGAGAAGTGCCATTGTCAAATGAAATACAGGAATTACACACATTGCAGGCCTCTCCGTCAGCGGTCCTGTTTTCGCAATTAATTGTTTTTGCAAGTATTCTTGCGCATGTAGTTTTGCCAACACCGCGTGGACCACAAAAAAGGAATGCATGCGCAAGCTGGTTGTTTTTAATTGCATTTTTTAGCGTAGTAGTTATATGCGACTGCCCTACTACTGTATTAAAATTTTGTGGCCGGTATTTCCTTGCTGAAACAATAAATTTATCCATAATGAAGAGGACAAATTTACGATTTTAGTCGCGATAATTTTCGGGAGTAATTTTTAAAAAATGGACCGATAATTTTATAAGAGGGATAATACTAATCCAGGACAGGATGCCTCTCAAATTCCTTGCTTCGGTCAAAAAGATATCGGTAAGTTGCAAGCAACCTGCTTTGCTTTGCTCCCAGGTTCCGGGAAATATTTAAAATTTTTGGATTAAAATCGCCTTGCCATTGCAGTTCCAGTTCATCATATTGTTTTTTCTTTTGAATAACTTTAGCCCCCTCCACTATCATATAATAATCAATACCTTTTCCCTGGTATTCAGGGATAACGCCAAAGACAATTCCCGTAAATTTATTGCAAATACCCTTTTTTTTCAGCCATAAATATTTAAGTTTCGCAAAAAAATCAAACCTGCCATCCAGGTGTTTGAAAATCTGGTTTAGCTCCGGGAGATTTACCCAAAATGCAATAGGCTCATCATTGTGGTATACAAACCAGATGAGATTTTCGTCCATTACAGGCCTCATGGCTTTGAACATTTTATGAGCTACTTCTTTATTCAATTGTTTATTCCCTTCATGCTTTGCCCAGGCATTGTTATAAACGATACTAAAATCCTCTGCAAATTTTTTTAATTGATTTTTTTTGATGCGAATGGCTTTAAATTCAGGGTTTGCATCGTACTTTTCATTCTGCTCATAAAATTTATCATTCAATTCAGTTTGAACAAACAGGTGCCAGCATACCTGGTTATAAAAATTTTTGAAGCCATAGTCTTCAAATAATTTTTGATAGTAAGGCAAATTATAATTCATTAAATAAATTGGCGGTTTAAACCCTTCAACAACCAATCCCCACCAGCGATCACGTTCTCCAAAATTTATTGGGCCATCCATGGCCTCCATTCCGCGTTGAATTAGCCAGCTTTTAGCAACATCAAAAAGCATATCTGCAGCCTGTTGATTGTCGATACACTCAAAAAACCCAATTCCGCCTGTTGGTTGTTCATCGCCCTTGTTTTTGTATTTCTTATTTACAAACGCCGCTACCCGGCCAATTGTTGTTTCCTCATCTTTCAAAATCCATCTTCCGCATTCGCCAAACCGAAATGCTTTATTTTTTTTTGGATCGAAAACATTATTTACATCTTTATCAAGCGGGCGTATAAAATTGAGGTCATCCTCGTAAATAATTAACGGAACTTTTAAAAATTCTTCTGCAGTTTTTTTATCGGAAACGTTTACTAAGTGTAACAACAGGTGGAAAAAATTAATCAGGTAAAGTAACAATCAAAAAAGTATGTTGCCAAAAAACCCCATTTTTTTAAACAGAACTCTCATTAGCAGCGTATACAAGAAGGCATATTTCTCGTTTAAAATAATATTGCCAACCAGTTTATCAATAATAAAATCAAAAAAGAAAAATATAAAAAGAGATCCATGCTGGAGTGGATATGAACAGCTGGCTATGAAGAAAAAGAATAGCGGGAAAGTTCCTAACTGTATTCCCGAAAAACAGAAGAATAAAATAATTTAAGAGTATAATTTTTAAAAATAAAATTGAATTGTTATGTCAAATTTAAAATCAAGAAGAGTCGCTATTTTAACAGAGAGTGGTTTTGAAGAAGTCGAATTAACCAGCTCCAAAAAAGCGCTTGAAAAGGCAGGGATTTAAAGTGGATATTGTTTCTCCTCAAAAAAATAAAGTAAAGGCGTGGGTTCATGATCATTGGTCAATCGAATTGCCGGTTGATGTGGAAGTATCAAAAGCGAATCCCGAAGATTATGATGCGGTTGTGATTCCCGGGGGAGTTATTAATCCTGATAAGATGAGGGTAAATGAAGACTGCGTTTGTTTGCAAAAGAATTTTTAAATTCCGGGAAGCCTGTTGCGGCAATATGCCACGGGCCGCAGTTATTGATTGAGACAGGATTGCTCCAGGGGAGGAAGATGACCTCATATCCATCTATAAAAACGGATATTGAAAATGCAGGAGCAAATTGGGTAGATGAAATAAGTGAAGGAGTGCATGAAAAAGTCTACTAAAATTAATCATCAATAAACAGGAAAAACCCTTCTTATTGAAGGGTTTTTGCATCCTTATGCTGGTATTTTCCGTTTATAATTCTTACATTACATACTACCGCTGTTTAGCCAATCGTTAGCATATATTAACAATGAAAAAAATATTTACAATTCTGTCGGGTTTTATTTCAATTTTTTCTCTTGGGCAAAGTAATTCTTTGGTTATCAGTGAAATTTATGGTGGCGGTGGAAGTTCAAATGCTAGCTATAAAAATGATTATTTACAAGTATTTAATCTTTCGTCATTGCCAGTAGATCTTGGTAAATATACAGTTCAAATCTCCAGGGGTTCCGGCAATTCATGGAATGTCGTTCATCTTTCTGGAATACTTCAGCCTAATCACTGGTACTTAATTAAGGGACGGGGTGATGATTCTTTTGGGAATGATTTACCTGCTCCCGACGCGACAGGTGATTTCAATTTAAATACGGCAAATGGAAAAGTTGCATTGGTAAATGGTAAAAATGCTCTCACGTCCGCATGTAAGCCGTTTAATGAAGAGGTCGTCGATTTTGTTGGTTTTGGAAATGATGTCGATTGCTCAGAAGGTCAATATGCACCAGGCCATACTAACACATCAGCTACAAGCAGGAGTAATTTTACTGCAGATGCAAATAATAATTCGACAGATTTCAGTTTATTCCCGCCAAATCCCAGAAACACATCATCAATACTTTTGCCGGTTACCCTAAATGATTTCAGTGTAAATAAAACTGAGAAAACGAACCATGTGCACTGGCAGGTGAATTGCCTGTCCAATTCGGTTACTTTTGAAATTGAACGCTCTTCAACAACGCAGAATTTTGAAAGTATCTATAAGGCAACTGAAACAAAAGCAAGATGTGCAATGCCTTTTGATTTTACTGATGTGGCACCGCAGAACGGTTCCAATTATTATCGCATAAAGATTATTGATATTGATGGGAATATTTCGTATTCCAAAATCGCATTGTCGGTAAATACTGTAACACTCAAAAGACCAGTGGAGGTAACTCCTAATATAGTTTCTTCGCAGGCAGAAATTCATTATACTTCACAGGTAAAAGAAAACATTCAATTAGTTGTTACCGATATGCAGGGAAGAGTAATCGCTAAGACTTCTTCAGACGTTATTTCCGGGAATAATAGAATAGTAATTCAAACAGGAGGCATTGCATCCGGCCAATATCAAATAAGAATATTCAGCAGGCACAAGGGTGGTTTTGAATCGGCGCCCTTTATTAAGCAATAATAACGGACAACTCGCGTCTCACACATTGGCGCCGGTTTCGAGTCCAATTTTCTATTGATATTTTTTCATTAGATTAAATAATATTTTCTTATCCGCCTCAGTAAGAACATTGCTGCTGTCCTGCATTTCAAAGTGACGTTTAAAAGCTATGATTGTTGCAGAAGTATCTTTTACAGAATACCCGATAACACGCAGTGCCTGCATGCTATTAAAATTGTACGGAACCGAAATCGTGGTAGTATCATCGTACCACAGCCCATAGCCATTTTGGGAGAGCAGTTGCCAGGGGAATTTTACATTAGGGTCATTTTTCCGGGTGGGAGCAATATCGGCATGCCCAATAAAATTAGCGTCCGGAATATTATATGACTTTTTTAGTGAAGCCAGCACCGTTAATAGACTGTTTATTTGCATGCCGGGAAAAGAATCAAATCCATTATTATCCAATTCAATTCCTATAGAGGAAGAATTAATGTCTTTATCATTTCCCCATGAACTAACCCCGGCCTGCCATGCACGCAGGTAGTCATTGAGCATGTGATGAATGGTACCGTCCTTACAGATTACATAATGAGCACTCACCTGTGTGTGTGGCAGTGTGAAGGTTTGCAGCGTTTGCTCGCAACTGTTTTGTGCGGTATGGTGGATGATTACGAAATTGGGTTTACGAAGGCCAAAGTTGGTAGTTCCCACCCACTTAGATGAATTGAAAGAACTATCTGTAACCGGGGTTTTACTTATAAGTTTTCCAAATGATTTTACCTGGCGTTTATATTGCCGGTTGGTAGCTGCATATTTTGATGAACACGAAAATGCAAAACCTAAAATAATAAAAACACCGAAAATTTTTCCAGCCATTTTTTTTGATAAAGGTAAATAACCATCTCTTACCAATACGATTCCCGCTGGATTTGTAGTTGACAAAATGAAAAATTACATATCCATTACCTCCATTTAAATCCAAATGATTAACTTGGGGGAACCTAAATGAAACAAGCTCGTCCTTGAGGACCACCTGCCTATTCATCATTCAAAAATTTATTATGAAAAAATTGATTTTATGTTTCCTGGCCGGAATCGCATTTTCTTCCTGTAGTGACCAGGGAACCGCTTCAAAAGATGTAGTGAAAGATTCAACATCTGTTGAGCCTGCTGCAGTAAAAATGGATTATCCTTACACGATTGATCATCCGGATAATTGGGAAATGGGTAGTACAGCAAACACAATGGTTGCATTATCTGCCTTGAAAACTTTTGAATCAGGAAACGTGGCTGAATCTATGAAATACTTCGGCGATTCCATACATCTTCAGTTCGATGGTTTAGATAAAACGTTATCGGCCGATAGCGCTAAAACAATGTTTACACAATGGAGAAATAACTATAAAACCATGGAAGTAAAAATGGGTGATTGGGAATCGGTTATTTCGAAAGACAAAAAAGAGGAATGGGTTACACTCTGGTACACTCAAAAATGGGAGGATATGAAAGGGAAAAAAGACTCGGCGGCTTTCATTGATGATCTTAAAATTAAGGACGGTAAAATTGTAAGACTGGATGAATACACCAGGAAATTGCATTAATAAGTAGATTGTTTTAAAGCATTGCTATTGCAGTGTTTTTTTTATTTTTTGCCAGAATAATTTGTAAAAAGGTAACACAGGCAGGGATGCTACATATTCCGCCGGTATTGACCGCCAACTTCGTATAAGGCATGGGTTATTTGTCCCAAAGAGCAATATTTAACGGTTTCCATTAATTCCCCGAAAAGATTTCCATTATTAATAGCTACGTCCTGTAGGCGCTTTAACATGTCAGAACTTTCTTTTTCATGCCGTTCATAAAAACCTTTCAGATTTTCTATTTGTAAATCTTTCTCTGCGGTCGTACTACGTATAACCTCAGCCGGTAGTATGGTAGGAGATCCTGTCTTATTTAAAAAAGTATTTACACAAACGATGGGAAATTCACCGGTATGTTTTTGCGTTTCATAATAAAGGCTTTCTTCCTGTATCCTGTTTCGTTGGTACATGCGTTCCATAGCGCCCAGCACGCCACCCCGTTCTGATAACCGGTTAAATTCAGCCATTACGGCTTCTTC
>JBBSPK010000103.1:0-11398 GCA_038258875.1 Chitinophagales bacterium | reverse complement strand
ATTAATTCTACTATGGTCATTGCTCCCATGAGAAAAAATAAAATAGATGATATTTCACCAAGATGATCTACCAGTTGTTCACTTACAACATGAGCAGATGCACTCTGCAGTATATAAACAGTCCAGCATAATACCCCCGTAATTAAAGCAGATGCGGCTTTATTTAATTTCAGAGGATGTTCCAGTGCAATACCCAGGTATCCTAAAATAAAAATGATAATAATAAGCGCAGTTGTCATAATCAATTAAAATAGGAGGAGTAAATTTGAAACAGATTTTTTTTAAGCAAGAGAATTTACAAATTATTTGCAACAATCTTTTTTTCTAACAAAGATCGCTTTAAAAACTTTCCAGAAAAAAGTGCCGATATTATTAATGATTGGCATGACGTGAAATTGGGTGGCCATTATTTTGATTTAAAAATACTAACAATCTTTCTGCAGGCAGTCAGATGATTCAGTTTCAATTTCTATCGTACTATGTTGAATGTGGTGATGCATTAACTCGTGTTTTAAATTTTTTACCAATAGCATTTTTTCATCGAAGCTAAGCGACTCATTTACGGTGATATGAGCTGTAAGTGCATTTTCTGTTGTACTTAATGCCCATATATGAATGTGATGGGCTTCTACAATATTTTTATGGTTTGTGATGATATCTTTTATTTCCTGGATATCAATTTCGGGTGGCACTGCGTCAACGGATAAACGGAAACTTTCCGTAAGCAAAGACCAGGTGCCCGCGAGAATTACAACCATAATAATAAGGCCAATCACGGGGTCTATCCAGTAAAGACCGGTATAGCTGATGAGTACTCCTCCGGCAACAACGCCAACAGACACCAGGGTATCACTTAACATATGCAGGTAAGCGCTTTTAATATTAAGGTCAGATTTTCGGTTCTTGAAAAAAAGAAAAGCTGTTATAGCATTGACCACTATTCCTACGCCAGCTACCCAAGCGATTACGTCTCCCCTCACGGCGGCAGGACTAAATAACCGCTGAACTGACTCAAAACCTAAAATACCAATTGCAATCAATAAAAGTACTGCATTAAAAAACGCTGCAAGCACTGTTGTTTTTTTATAACCGTAGGTAAACTTTTCTGTCGATTTTTTTCTTGCCAGGCGGAAAGCTATGAGCGATAACACCAGGCTTGCAACATCACTAAGATTATGACCCGCATCTGTAAGCAGAGACATAGAACTATTTAAAATACCATATACAACCTCAACAATTATAAATAACACATTCAGACCAATCCCAACTATAAAAGCTGTATTGTTATCCGAGGCTTGTATTACCGGGGCATGATTATGTTGATGGTTATGGCCGCTTGACATTCTCTAATACCTGAATGATTTAAATATGCAAAGGTATCAACTGTAAATTTCTGCTATTTACGGTATACGTAAATTCGACATTGCCTGCCCATATTCATTTTGAATTAACAATAAATGAAGACGAAAACTTAATTACCGAATTATTATTTGATGATGACCCAAGGTTAACCGGCGAAACCAGGACAAGATCAATACAGGAAAAATTTTTCATTTCTAAAAATTCCGGAACAGAGATAGAGCCTGTTTACTTTTATAAGATTATCACGCGGAATTGATAGCACTTTTAAGAATACAAAAGGTTGCGCCGGCTGAACGTCTTTAGGTTTTTATCGGCACCATAACTCAGAACTTTAATCGAGGGGTGTAATATTTTTTTTTCTTTTAACCGAAAGCATTTCCTGTGGTACTGATTTGCAGATTTCTTCTTTTAACACATCAATAATTCTTTGTTTCACAAAATGACGATAAGTAACGAGGCTTATTTCCCGTACCGGAACCTGAGGCTTAAAATGCCTTACATTCTTCATATCCTTATCAGGCATTTCTTTTAGTGCCAATTCAGGCAGTATAGTTATGCCATTATTAAAGTCAACAATTTTTTTCAGGGTTTCGATGCTCCCGGCTTCGTATTCAAGATTACTTGTTTCCAGCTCTTTTTTTCTTAGCTCACAAAGATTTAAAACCTGCGCTCTCAGGCAATGACCTTCTTCCAGCAACCACAAATGATTTGTATCAATGTCTCCGGGTAATAAAAATTTTTTCTTCATTAGCTTTTCATTTTCTGATGCATACACTACAAATTGTTCATAATACAACAGCTGTTCATTTAAGGAATCATTATTCAACGGAGTTGCCAGTATACTTGCATCAAGGTGATGATTTTTAAGCTTATCAATTATTTGCTGGGTAGTTAATTCGGTAATTTTTATTTTTAAAAGTGGATATTTTTTTAAAAATGAATTCAGGAATAGTGGTAACAGGTAAGGCGCAACAGTTGGAATAATTCCTAATTTTAATTCGCCTTTAATTTGTCCCTTCAGGTCACCAACAATAAGCTTAATCCTGGCTGCTTCCTGTAATATTATTTTAGCTTGCTTAATGATCATTTCTCCTGCTTCAGTAGGCACCACCGGCTGCTTGCTCCTGTCAAATATTTTTACGTCGAGTTCTTCCTCGAGCTTTTGGATCATCATGCTAAGTGTTGGCTGTGTCACAAAACATTTCTCCGCTGCTTTTGCAAAATGCCGGTGGGTGTCAACCGCGAGGATGTACTTCAGGTGTTGAATATTCACGCGAATAGCTTTTTTCTATTTAAAGGTAAATAATATCAATTTGTTTTATTAGAATCAAAACGACAGTAAAGTATGTTCTTTAAAAAACTTAGTTAAACATTTATGTACATTCGTTTCTAAATAACCTAAATCAATGAAGGAACGATTTTATTCCCTGGATGTTTTTCGCGGAGCTACCGTTTGCCTCATGATAATGGTAAATAATCCGGGTAGCTGGGAACATATTTATGCACCGCTCGATCATTCACCCTGGCATGGAGTTACTCCCACTGATTTAGTATTCCCATTTTTCCTTTTTGCTGTGGGTAATGCATTGGCGTTTGTAATGCCGCGATTGGAAATTGCCGGGGCATCGGTATTTTGGAAAAAAATTATTAAAAGAACATTCCTGATTTTTATGATTGGTCTTTTTTTAAACTGGATGCCATTTATCAGATGGGACAATGATCACATAGTTTTTAAACAATGGAGCTATATTGACGCCGAGGGTAATTCTTCAGGAATAAGAATATTAGGTGTGTTACAAAGAATTGCATTAGCCTATTTTTTTGCATCTGTAATTATTTATTTTTTTAAAATACGCGGTGCATTTTTTATTGCATGCCTCGTTCTTTTGGGTTATTGGTTTTTATGTGTTGCCGGCAATCCTGTCGACCCGTTTAGCCTTACGGGTTGGTTTGGGACAAACGTAGACAAAGCGATCCTCGGAGAAGCGCACATGTATCATGGTGAATTGTTGAACGGGCATCCCATAGCATTTGACCCGGAAGGTTTCATGAGTTTGTTTGGATCAATAGTGCAGGTAATATTTGGATATTTATGCGGTGATTACATAATAAAAAAAGGGAAAACACCTGAGATGGTAAATGGATTGTTTGTCGCCGGAACCGTGTTTCTTTTTGCCGGATATGCGTGGGATATGGTTTTCCCGCTTAATAAAAAGATATGGACAAGTTCATATACGGTTTATACAACCGGCCTTGCAATGGTAATACTTGCCGTGATGATTTATTTGATCGAGTTAAAAAATAAGAGAGGATGGCTTACAAGATTCTTTGATGTATTTGGAAAAAATCCACTTTTTATTTTTGTATTAAGTGGATTTTTGCCACGGGCACTAGGGCTAATAAGAATTTCTGCAGGGCTAGATGTAACGGGAAAACAAATTTATATTTCGCCATTTGGATGGTTTTATGAACATATTTGCAAACCAATTTTTCCCTCTAATTTAAACAATGGGTCATTATTATATGCGCTTTGCATGATAACTTTTTACTGGCTTATCGTCTGGTGGATGGATAAGAAAAAGGTTTATGTGAAGGTGTAAAGTTTTTTGAAGTTCGTGAGTTCTGTCGGCAAGATTCATCTGATATACGTCTGCAGTCCAAGGCTAGAGACTAAATTATTTTAAATGGGAGATCTTGTAACTCGTTTTG
The DNA here is from genome assembly GCA_038258875.1 of Chitinophagales bacterium. Classification (GTDB taxonomy): domain Bacteria; phylum Bacteroidota; class Bacteroidia; order Chitinophagales; family Chitinophagaceae; genus Ginsengibacter. The sequence continues at coordinate 7,327 of JBBSPK010000103.1, read as the reverse complement.
AATAATGATGACTCTCCCGCCTGTAAAGTGATAAACCCCATGCCGTTGTTAAATGCATCAGGTGCGCCACTTATGTTTTCAATGGCAATACTGTTACGGTGGGGTGGAATGTAAATTTGTAAATAAGGATAGGATTTTTCAGGGTAAATTTCAATCTCTATTTTTTTAGCAGGATTTCTTAACACACACATGGGTTGACAAGTATCCATATTTAGTGTAAAGCAATTATCTAAAAATATGTCACCAATTTTTTTAAGCGAATTGAATTCTACATAAGGGATTAAATTCTCTGTGGGGAGTAGTTCACTATTAAACTCTACCATTTCTTTTGATTGAAATTCAAGTTGTAATTCATCTACCTTATCGCCTAAATTGAAATAGGGATGCCAGCCATCCTGCATCGGAATCAACCCTTTGTCTTTATTGATGCATTCAGTAGTCACATAAAGCTTACTGTCACTTTCCAATTGCCAGGTTACAATGCAATCGTAGTTAAAAGGATATCCTTTATCTTCTCCCCTGTACTCATATTTCATTGTTATGGATGCATGAAGTTCGTTTGCCGTTTCATTCATAAGCATGAAAGGCTTTTTATATAAAAGGCCATGAATTGCATTTTTACCAAGATAAAATTTTTCCATCTTGTATTTTTTTTCTCCAAAATGATAACTGCCTTTGTTAAGCCTGCAAACAAAAGGTGAAAGCTTGGTTCCTAAAAATCCTTTCGATTCCGCGTTCTTTTTAAAATCATCAGCCGAAGTATAACTTTCAATTACATTAATGGATTGCCCGTTATTTGTTGATACAAACTCATGGAGAATAGCCCCACTTAAAGGAAGTATGGTTGCATAGGTGTTTGTTTTGTTATCTTTTAAAATAACTTTTTCAAAACCATTTTCAATTTTCTTATTAATGGAAAACATGGTTGCCCAATTTACTTAAATTTCTTAGCCGGACTCTAAAATTTTCATAATAATTTTTTCTTCAGGCAGCAATTCATTCGTGGTGTCTTTTCTTTCAATCTTATCAAGTTCTTCAATGTACTTTTCCAGCTTTTTGCTTTCATACACCGAAAGAATAAGAGGGTGCACATAATATTTTTTACAAACTGCCCTTGTATTACCAAGCCGTTCGGATACTATATCAAGCGCCTCAACAATTTTTCTTTTTGTTTCTGTTATTGTATCGCAACACCCTATAGATTTCAACGCAAGAAAAGCTTGTGCCGTGCCGGCCCAGGTACGAAAATCCTTTGCAGTAAAATCTGCGTTGCTTATTTTCCTGATATAATTATTTACGAGACCTGAATCAATTGACTGGCGATTCCCTTCCTCATCATAGAACTGGAAAAGTTCCTTCCCGGGAACGTCGCGGCATTTTTTAATAACGGCTGCAAGCTTTTTATTTTTAAGAGTAATTTTATGTGGAATTCCTTTTTTACCCGTAAAGGAAAAACTTACTGCATTGCCATTGAATTTTACATGTTTGTCCTTTAGTGTTGTGAGTCCGAATGAACCATACGTTTTTTCATAAAAGCTATTTCCTATTCTTATGTTAGTTCGTTCCATTAGACTTACCACTGCTGCCAAAACTTTTTTCAAAGACAATTCTTTGTCCCTGATATCCTTTTCCAGTTGAATGCGTATTGAGGGAAGGGCCTTCCCAAAATCAATAAGGCGGTAATATTTGGTATGGTTGCGTAGTGAATTCCAGTGCGGATGGTATTTATATTGTTTCCTGTTTTTTACGTCATACCCCGTTGCCTGCAAATGACCGTTTTCTTTTTTGCAAATCCATACTTTAGTCCAGGCGGGTGGCAATACTAAATGTTTTATCCTGAGCAATTCTTCATCGTCTTTTATTTTTTCTCCTTTACAATAATATTGAAATTTATCGCCGCTCTTTCTTCTTTCAATGCCAGGCTCCTTATCGGTTACGTAAATAAGATTCGCCGCTCTTGCAGTTTTTTCTTCATCTTTTACGATACTTTTTAATTTCCTTTTAGAAACTTTTGAAACTACATCCACAGCGATACTCATTGAATTTATTTTATTCATGATTATTTCCTGGTTAAATGTTGACAACATTCTGTGAGGAAATTATTCTACAATAGGTTTAGTTTATAAAAAAGGCAGGCTTAATGCCTGCCCAAATATTAATGAATCATTGCTACTCGTCAGTTTCATCTGACCTTAAAAATTCTTTTTCACCATCCTTATTTTTTACAATCTTTTCATCATCATTAATATTTTTTTTATTTTTTTTACCACTCTTTGCGGCAAGATGAAGTTGGGTATCAGTTCCGGAAGAAATTCCGTGTAGATGCGTATCATTCGTTTCAGACCCAAGATCAGCGGTGCCTTGAGATGGTTGAACTATTTTTTTTGTATCTGCCATAATAGTTATTTTTTTTGGTGAACAATCATTTTTTACTAAATGAAAATTATGTGCCAATAATTATTTGTGTTTTATTAAAACTTTCTTACAGAAATTAATGATGTTACTTTTGGTAATGAATTACCTGGCACATGCATTCCTTTCTTTCAATAATCCTGATATTCTTACCGGTAATATGATAAGTGATTTTGTGAAAGGGAAAACGAAATTTGATTACCCGTTGGCTGTTCAAAAGGGGATTCACCTGCATCGGTTAATAGACAATTTTACAGACACTCATCACGCTACAGCAAAGGCAAAAACTTTTTTCAGGCCACAGTATCGTTTATACGCGGGCGCTTTTACCGATGTAGTGTATGACCATTTCCTGGCGTGTGACAAAATGCAATTTGAACAGTATGGAAACCTCGAAACTTTTTCGCTAAGCGTCTATCAGTCCCTCGAAAAAAATATTCACCTGTTTCCGCAACGGTTTAAAAAAATGTTCCCTTACATGAAATCACAAAACTGGTTGTACAATTACAGGTTAAAAGATGGAATACAAAAAAGTTTCCAGGGCCTTGCATTCAGGGCTGCTTATTTAAATGAATCTGTTGTTGCATTTGACATTTTTAATCAATATTATCATCAACTGGAAAATTGCTATGATGATTTTTTCCCTGATCTTAAAAAGTTTGCATACACCAACTTAAGCAACCTTTTGACTAATTAAATCCATCTATATTTGCAAATCAAGAAAAAACATGAAAAATTTTTTTGCGGTCCTTTTTTTAGCTTTTAGTTTACATGCTTCCGCCCAAACGAATTCTGCCGACCTTCCCTCTCTTGATAAATCTCCACTCGATATTAGCTACTATCCTGCTAATTATCCGATTCTTAAAATACAGGATAAAGTATCTGAGCCGCCCGTGATGCGGATAATCTACAGCAGGCCGCAGTTGAACGGCCGTAAAGTGTTTGGCGAGATACAGGAATATGGCAGTGTATGGAGACTTGGTGCTAATGAAGCGACAGAAATTGAATTTTTTAAAGATGTTAAAATAAATGGTAAAAAAATTAAGAAGGGTCGTTATACGTTATATGCAATACCATTTGCTGCTAAATGGACGCTTATTGTGAATAAGGAAACTGATATATGGGGGAGTTTTCGCTATGATGAAACGAAGGATGTGGTAAGGATGGATTTACAGGTAAAGAAAAATGAAATTACAGAAGCAATGACGATTGTTTTTGATGCATCTTCAACGGGAGCAAATATGAACGTGTACTGGGATGATGTAAAAGTTTCTTTGCCAATTGTATTTTAAATTTGCCTGCCATGAACGCTTCCTGCTACCAGGCATCACGCATTAAAATAATAATCAAATAACGTTAGACTCATAATTCTGAATAAAAAAAATAAGAACATTTGAAACTCGAAACTAAATTAATACACGCAGGAATACATCCTGATCCTTCAACAGGAGCTATAATGACTCCAATTTATCAAACATCAACATATGTACAGGAGGCCCCCGGCAAACATAAGGGTTATGAATATGCACGAACCCAAAACCCAACCCGGGATGCTTTGCAGAATTCGTTGGCGATAATTGAAAATGGAAAATACGGTTTGTGTTTTGCCAGCGGTTCGGCAGCAACTGATGCAGTTATTAAACTTTTAAATCCAGGCGATGAGGTAATTGCAGCCAACGATATGTATGGCGGTACGTACAGGATGTTTACAAAAATATTTGAGAAATATGGATTGAAATTTCATTTCATAAATATGCATGAACCTGGTGAAATTTCGAAATACATTACTAAAAAGACTAAACTTATTTGGACAGAAACTCCTACAAACCCTATGATGAACATCGTTGATATTGAAGCAGTGGGTGTTGTGGCCAAAAGGAACAATATTTTACTTTGTGTCGATAATACTTTTGCTTCCCCATATTTACAAAATCCTTTGGATTTTGGTGCGGATATAGTCTTGCATTCAGCAACAAAATATCTCGGGGGCCACAGCGATGTTGTGCATGGATGTTTAATTATGAATGATGCAATACTGAATGAGAAGCTTGCATTCATACAAAACAGTTCCGGCGCTGTGCCCGGCCCGCAGGATTGTTTTTTGGTTTTAAGGGGATTAAAAACGCTTCATGTACGGATGCAACGACATTGTGAGAACGGTGAAAAAATTGCCAGGTGGCTTAAAAAAAATCCAAAAGTTGATAAAGTTTTATGGTGCGGTTTTGAGGACCATCCCAACCATTCTGTTGCAAAAAAACAAATGCGTGGTTTTGGGGGAATGATGTGCTTCACATTAAAGGAGGATAGCCTTGATGCCGCTAACAAAGTACTTTCTTCAACCAAACTATTTTCACTCGCAGAGAGTCTCGGCGGTGTTGAAAGTCTTATTGGCCATCCTGCGAGTATGACTCATGCAAGTATCCCCCGCGAGGAAAGAATTAAAAACGGCCTCGTTGATTCATTAATAAGACTGAGTGTTGGCATTGAAGATGTTGATGATTTGATTGCGGATTTGGAAATGGCAATTGGGTAAATATTTTAATTCATTTTTTTGAGGGTTATGAAAAAAATTGACCACAATATTATTTCTTCTATTGGAGGCGCTTAATCTAAAAACATTTCTCGATACAAAAGTTACCGAATTTAATAATCCGTCTTTTGTAGCCAGCGATCCTGTTTCTATTCCCCATTTATTTACTAAAAAGCAGGACATTGAAATTGCAGGATTTTTTGCGGCAATATTTTCCTGGGGAAATCGTGTAACTATTATTAATAAATGCAAACTGCTGTTGCAACTAATGGACAATGCGCCTTATGATTTTTGCTTAAATCATAGCGAACGTGATTTAAAGAAACTGGAAAAATTTTGCCACCGCACTTTTAATGATACAGATCTTCTTTATTTTATTTCATTTTTTAAATTCCACTATTCAAAACATAAATCACTGGAGCAGGCTTTTTTCAATAAAGTAACACTTGCTCAACCGACTAATGTAATCAAAACATCCTTAAATTATTTTTATAAATATTTTTTTTCGTTGGAGTATGTACCTGTTAGAACCCGGAAGCATATTGCTTCGCCGGAAAAAAATTCAAGTTGTAAAAGATTAAATATGTATTTACGCTGGATGGTACGCAATGATAAAAAAGGGGTTGACTTTGGAATATGGAAAAAAGTTGATTCATCGCAATTGTTTTGCCCTGTAGATGTTCACGTAGCAAGAGTCGCGAAACATTTTAATTTATTAAAAAGAAAACAGGTAGACTGGCAGTCAGCTGTTGAATTAACCCGGGAATTAAGGAAGTTTGACAAAGCCGATCCCGTCAAATATGATTTCGCTTTATTTGGACTGGGAGTTTTGAGGGAATTATAGCAATAACTTTGTGTTGAATGAGCAAAGAACATCAAATTTCAATACCGGATAAAATTTCCGACATTACTAATTCTATTCAGCAAAATCCCGCAGGAGAAACCAGGGAAAATTTAATTTTTCTAATCAATGAATTGATCAATACAGATTTTCCCACATTAGTTCAGGTATTATACCGGGTAGATATTGATGAAAAAAAATTGAAGCACCTTTTGAAAGAACAGGCAGAAATTGACACGGCTTCAATAATTGCAGACCTAATGATAAAAAGGCAGTTGCAAAAGATATCTGCAAAAGCGCAATTTAAAAGCAAAGAAAAACCCGACGTCGAGGATCGTTGGTAAGCAAATGATTTTTTTTACCTTAGTCATATGACTGTTGTAGAAGTTGGCGATAAAAAAACCCGGAAAGAATTTCTCTCCTTTCCACGTTCCTTATATAAAAGTGATCCAAATTTTATTTCTCCACTGGATAAAGACATCGAATCAATTTTTGATCCTTCAAAGAATCATTTTCATAACACAGGTATTTGTAACAGGTGGATTTTGAAAAATGAGAATAAACCCATTGGCCGCATTGCAGCTTTCATCAATTTTGAAAAAAATAAAAACCCGCATTTCATAATAGGTGGAATAGGTTTTTTTGATTGTATCAATAATGAAGCTGTAGCGTTTAAGCTTTTTGATACAGCAAAAAAATGGCTCGTAGAAAATAATGCGAAAGCTGTGGATGGTCCTATTAATTTCGGAGAAAATGATAAATATTGGGGATTGCTTGTTGAAGGATTTTTGCCGGCCAGCATGGGAATGAATTATAATCATAAATACTACCAGGCATTTTTTGAAAATTATGGATTTACAACCCAATATGACCAGTTTACCAATGTTATACAGGTCGCAAAGCCTTTCCCGGAGCGGTTTACAAAAATTGCAGACTGGATTGGGAGTAAACCCGAATACTCTTTTGTGCATTTCGACATGAACAACTTCGAGAAATTTGCAGAAGATTTTCGTGAAATTTATAATGATGCCTGGAGTGAATTTCCTGATTTCACACCCATTAAGCCCGATACTATCAGGCAATCTTTCAGGGAATTAAAGCCTATAGTTGATGAAAAGATAATCTGGTTTACCTATCATAACAGTGAGCCGATTGCTTTCATTCTTGCAGTTCCTGATATAAATATTATTTTAAAGCCTCTTAAAGGCAAGCTTAATTTATGGAATAAGATTAGGTTTCTATGGCTGAAAAAAACCACTACAATTCACCGGATACGTTTTATAGTTATGGGCTGCAAAAAGAAATTTCAGAATAAGGGAATCGAAAGTGGAATGATTAGAAAATTGCAACTGGAAGTGATACCAAGAAACACAATAACCCAGGCAGAACTTGCATGGGTAGGTGATTTTAATAAGAAAATGATTGCATTACATGAGGCGACAGGAGCTGCCCGTGAAAAAGTTCATAGAACTTATCGTAAAATTTTTTAAGAAGCTCGTTTTTCAAACATAAGTTTTCTCACCTCTTCTTTATCTTCCTTTTCT
>JBBSPK010000102.1:0-11407 GCA_038258875.1 Chitinophagales bacterium | reverse complement strand
TGGGATATTAGTTTAGTTACAGGTATTGAATTTAAAAAAAAAGAAGTTGACTGATATCGGATTTATGTTTTGGCTTTTCCTGGATTAAGGAATGTGGTTCTTTTCAGTGGATTTGGATTTCTGATTAATGTTTGTTGAACATCAATCAACTTCTAGTACAAAGATACATAGGCCAGATGCCTGTACAAGAGGATTACTGCTTAATTATGCATCTCCTGAAATTACCGTACTGATAGTAAGAACACCATTTTCACTAAGGTACTATTACGGAGCATGCATAAAAAAACCTGCAGGTTTAGTGCAGGCATTTTATGGAATAATTTTAATCCCAGGGGTAATTGGTTTAAAATGGATTATTGGATTAAGCTTGTTGGTTTTCTTTGAGATATCGGTTTAGTTACAGGTATTGAATTTAAAAAAAAAGAAGTTGACTGATATCGGATTTTATGTTTTGGTTTTTCCTGGATTAAGGAATGTGGTTCTTTTCAGTGGATTTGGATTTCTGATTAATGTTTGTTGAACATCAATCAACTTCTGGTACAAAGATACATAGGTTAGATGCCCTCGCAAGAGCATTACTGCTTAATTATGCATCTACTGAAATTACTGTAATGATAGTAAGAATACGATTTTCACGTGGGGGATACTACTGTGCACGCATAAAAAAACCTGCAGGGTAAGTGCAGGCATTTTATGGAATAATTTTAATCCCAGGGGTAATTGATTTAAAACGGATTTTTGGATTAAGCCTTTAACGGCCGGTTTTCTTTGGGATATTAGTTTAGTTACAGGTATTGAAATTTAAAAAGAAGTTGACTGATATCGGATTTATGTGTTGGTTTTTCCTGGATTAAGGAATGTGGTTCTTTTCAGTGGATTTGGATTTCTGATTAATGTTTGTTGAACATCAATCAACTTCTGGTACAAAGATACACAGACGAGATGCCTACACAAGAGCATTACTGCTTAGTTATGTATCTACTGAAATTACTGTAATGATGGTAAGAATACGATTGATAGGATAGTGGATCTTACCGAATGCAGATAATAAACCTTAAATAATTCTATGCTCCATGTTATTTTATCCATGACTCGCTCTAAAACGTTGCCAAAATTTACCTGATTATCCTGGCCAATGCCTTTTAAATAAATAAAAAAATAGCACAAACGTTAAGAGGCTGGTTCGAGAGATTTTCTCATTAAAAGGAAAATTTAAAAGAATCATTTGATTTAGTTAATCTTTTAAAATTTAATTGCCAGACTGTTTTGCTAAGAAAAAATTAAGTCCCTTTGAACACATACTGCAACCTTATCGAATCTTCCCAAAGAAATAGTGTCCGATGTAGGTCCGACATCTTTCAAATTTACTCCCAATCTGATGTTAGATTTTTTCAGGACTAATGAATTAGTTCCAAAACATAGTAGCGCCAATAAAAAGCATAAGGGATCTCCGGCAAGCATGTAAATAATTTTGGTAATTGCTAAAAACTTAACGGAGTAAATGTAGATATTATTTTGACAATAAAAAATATATTCAGGCGATGCCAAATTGCTGATAAACAGTAAAGGAAGGAAGACTTAAACGGATGCCAGTATTGGTAAAAAAAAGTAATGTTTAAAGAATGGCGCCAGGCAATTCAACTCATTTAGCAAGATTCATCTTGCTTAAAAGATGAATATTTCTTGCATTAGAATAATCATATTGATATAAGCCATCGCTTGCTACTACCAAAGCTTTTTTGTTATAGGCTATAACATCGTAAGTTTCCAATCCGCTAATTTGTTGTAGCAATTGTAAATTCAAAATATTTTTTGCATCATATATTTTCAAGCCGGCAGTTCCATCGCAGATAAATAAAAGATTACCATCTTTTGATAAACCATGCGGGTTTGTAAGGTTATAGGTTTTTGCCAATTGCGCATTGGACAGGTTATTCAACTTAACGATGTCCAACTGGTTTTCATATCCAAGACATGCTGTTCCTGAATGAAGAGTTACATAAGCATAATTATCATCTGCAATAACAGGATCACAAGCGCTTACATGTGAGAATTCACCCACCCTGGAAGGGTTCTCCGGTGAAGCCGTTACGTCATAAATAAACATACCGCTATTGGACCCGATAAATAATTTATTTTTAAAAGGATAAATAGTTTCCACATTCCAGCCAACCGGTAATTTATTTGCAAATACCGGTTGGGTAGCGTTGGTTATATTAAAAACAGTTATATCAGAATATCCGACAGTATATAGATAATTATTTACTAAAGCAAACCTGGCCATAGAACCTGCAATGCCAACCGGGGAAGACTTGGAAGAACTTTGAAATGCGAAGGCATTATCAAAATACACAACACCTCCCGGATAAGGAAGTGTTACGCCGTTACAATCTTCAACAGTTGTATCATGTTTCACCCAGTCATAAATTACCTTGCCGCTGTCGGCAGAAAATCCGTAATAGGATCTATCTGGAAAAACTCCTTCCGAAATATTCTTTTTAATTACATTAAGCGGATTCGAAATATCCAATGTAACCAGGTCAGTATAAAAATCCGCATAGAGTGTATTCCCTTTAACCGCCATATCCACATTACCGGGAATATCAACAAAAGAAATATTCTTAGGTGAAGATGGGTTACTGTTATCAATAATATGAATGCCCTTATTTATCTCATTTAAAAAAATATATTTACCCAGGATAAAAATTTTACCCGGCTCTTTTATATCCCTTGGCGAATTGCTCTTAATATTGGCTCTTACTTCTTCAGTTGTTTTATACAATGGCTCGTACCAGGTGTATGAGTGTGTACGGGTGCATGTATCTTTCTTACATCCAATGAATACAAAAGAAACAGAAATAAAAAATATTACTTTGAAAAAGCCTGGTATATATTTTTTCATGATGGGAAATTTTACTGGTTGACAACAGCATCTTACAAAGCGTTGCATTTAAAAACTATTTCCCAAAAATGTACCGGGCTTGCAAACTGGTATAAACAAAATGCTTATTGTTATACAATCCCTCATTTGCAATTTTGGATGTGCCATAATAAAAATGGGGGCCTATCAATAATGAAGATTTTTTCTTTGAAAAGAGGGATAGTGATATCGCCGTATTTAAGCCGAATTGAGTTTTATTAAAAACTGAATTATCATCGTAATAATTCCCCGAGCCAGAATTAAATTGTAGTGCGTTGCTGTTTATGAGTTGAGAAATAGTAAGCCCTCCCTCCCAAAACAATGGCATAACCTTTCCATTCCCTATCTGAATTTTTAAATTCGCGGGAAGCTCAAGAAAATTATAATGACTATTATAGGTATATACGGCCGAGCGGCCGCTATAGGCAAGAGTCGGACTGCTTCTTGTTACATTATGGGATGTGTTGAAAGATTTAAAATTTAACCCTAAAACAATACTCGTTTTTGAAGACAGATTTTTTTCGGCAAAAACTCCTGCCGTGAACCCAAACTTGTTCCTGATAGCTGAAGGCTGGGAAACATAAATCTGCGGAATCGGTACACTAATACTTGCGCTTGGATCCTGGGTATAAGAGAAAGCCTTCTCATCACTAAGAAAATTATTCTTGATGTTGGAAATTCCCCCGGAAAATGTTATTCCAAATTTCCATTTATTTTTTGCGGCTTTTTTTACAACTTCTGCAATAGCCTTGGTTTGTTTCTTCGTTGATGAATCGAAATCCTGCATAATCGCCTTATCGGCTACAACCTGTGAAGCGCTGTCTGCATCTATTTTTTCAGCAGATGCGTTTGGCAATACATCGCCCGGTTTTACTTCAGAGAGCTCTCTCTCATGGGATATTTTATTTTCATTTGCAACACTTGACTCAGTCGAAATATCTGTCGGCAATTCGTTTTGTTCCTGGCTTGGTTCCGAGGATTGTTCACCTTCGATTATTGTCGATTTAATTTTTTTAGAACTTGATATTTTATAGCGCCGCAAAGGATTTTTATTTACACTCTCTTGGTTTGGGCTATCCTGAATTGCTATATCTCCCTTGCTTCCTAAACCAGGAATTGCGTTGCTTTTGCCATTCTTACTTTCCCGAGGTATCGGTATAGTACTATTTTCAGTCTTAGTATTTTTCTCGGAAATAATTTTGCCGGAAACAGGTTGTTGTTTTGAATCCCATATAAAATATCCCGCGAAAAACAGGAGGCCAAACAATAAAAAAAGTATTAGCAATCCTCTTTTTGAAGAACTCTTTTTTTCAATCTGCGCCTCGATTTTTTTCCAAACAGACTCAGAGGGCTGAATCTTCAATTCATCCATTTTTTGCTGAACCTGTTTTTCAAACCTGTTTTCTTCCATATTGTTCTGTTTGCGCTTTTAAAGAAAATTTTTCCATCCAATCAATTAGTAAAGCTCTTGCTCTCGAATATTGCGACCTGGATGTGCCATCGCTTATACCAAGCATTGAAGCAATTTCCACGTGTGTATAACCTTCTACCGCATGAAGGTTAAAAATTGTTTGAAAGCCGGTGGGCAACTGCCGTATAATTTCTGATAATTCTTTCGTTTGCAATTTTACTACCGGGTCGTCATTCGACACTGGATGCAAAGTCATTTCGGTAAATGATAGATCGTATTGGTATTTTTTGTTGGTCTTTAAATAGTTTAATGCTGTGTTCACCATTATTTTCCGAATCCAGCCTCCCAGTTCCCCTTCAAATTTATATTTGTGTAAATACTTAAACACCTTAATAAATCCATCCTGTAATATATCTTCTGCATCCTCAATACTTTTCGTGTACCTGTAACAAATCCCGAGCATAGCAGGTGCGAAATGCTCATACAGTTGCCGCTGCGCATTTTGATTGCACTTAATACTTTCTGAAACCAGTTTAGAATAATCCATGTATTATCTTGCAGTTTGTTGACAACCTTTTTTCAAAGTTCGTTGCATAGGGAAGCATTTTCTTTACCCGCAGAGCCCTGGCAACTAATTTATGTGTCATTCTAAAAAATTGTATGAGTTTAACTGAAAAAGACTTTGAGTATGTATGGCATCCTTACACTCACCAGAAGAACCGGCTTCCTTCAATACCCATCGTAAAAGGTAAAAAAACAATTTTATATGACGAAAGCGGAAATAAGTATATTGATGGCATAAGCAGCTGGTGGGTAAATATTCATGGACACGGAAATAAATATATAGCAAAAAAATTATACAGGCAGGCTTTAAAACTGCAACAGGTAATATTTGCCGGTTTTACCCATGAACCAGCAGTAATATTCGCTGAAAAATTATTAAAGGTTTTACCGGGAAATTTCTCTAAAGTTTTTTACAGTGATAACGGTTCAACAGCGACTGAAGTTGCTATTAAGATGGCGCTGCAGTACTGCATGAACAAAGGTCTCCTGAACAAAAATAAAATCCTGGCTTTTCATCATTCTTATCATGGGGATACGTTTGGCGCAATGAGCGTTAGCGAAAGAGGAACTTTCACCGTGGCTTTCAGGGATAAATTATTTGAAGTAATATTTATTGACACGCCAACGGGTGAAAATGAAGATCAAATAAAAGCAGTAGTTGAAAATTACAAAAATGAAATATGCTGTTTTATTTTTGAACCATTATTGCAAGGCGCAGGTGGAATGAGAATGTATGATCCAAAAAATTTAGACTCCCTTTTATCCTTTCTAAAAACACAAAATATTATTTGCATCGCCGACGAAGTGCTCACTGGATTTTATCGTACCGGCAAATTTTTTGCAGGTGATTATTTATCAGAAAAAGCTGATATTATTTGCCTCAGCAAAGCCCTGACCGGTGGAACAATGGCGTTAGGTGTAACCTGCTGTACACACGAAATTTATGATGCCTTTGTGAGTGATGACAAAAACAAAACATTTTTTCACGGGCATTCTTTTACTGCTAATCCCCTGGCGTGCACTGCGGCACTGGCAAGCCTTAAACTGTTACAGCAAAACAGATGCAAAAGCAAAATAGATAGAATTGTAAGAGAGCAAAGTGACTTTGTAAAAAGACTAGAGCCTTTTGAAAAGAAACTTGTTATTAAGAATTTGCGGCATCTCGGTACCATTGTTGCCTTTGAAATTAACACTAATGAAAAAGACGGTTATCTTCAAAATATTGGTATAAAATTCACGGAGCATTGTTTACACAATGGCGTCTACCTTCGGGCTTTGGGGAATACAATTTATACAATGCCTCCCTATTGCATATCAAAAAAAGAACTTAAAAAAATTTATAGTGTTATAGAAAAATTTTTAGCGTCAGTTGGTTAACACTTTAATGTTGGCCGTGTTCTACTACTGATTTTAAATTTTGTAATACGGCTTCATATTGAGGGCCTGCAATCTTATCTAAAAATATACCGGTTATTTTTTTCCATGGATACCATGGCAAAGTTGTATTTACATTCCATGTAAGCAATGTTTTACCCGTGTCTTTATTGGAAAAAATAAATTGATAGGTTACCGGCGTTTTATTTTCTGATGATAAGATAATCCCGATGTTTTCCGGGCTATGCTTTATCATCTTCATGGAGAATTTTCTTTTTCTTTCACCGGATAATGTTACCTGGGAAGAATCATTATCCGGTATTGCTACAGAAATATTTTTATTCTGAAAATCAGGATTCCAGTTTTTCCAGTTTTTAAAATTATCTATTTGTTGTGCGACTTTACTTCGTGGAGCATTGATATAAACTGATTTTGAAATGGTAACTTTTGATGGCAGAAACAACGTTACCAGGCACAGAAAAGCAAGCAAACTGGCTATTAGTATGGAAAATAATTTTACTCTCCGCATTGAATGATCCTTTATTCCCACTTAAAAACTTTTACTGCTATTGCATATACAACAATACCCCACAGCAGTAATATTCCAATTTCGAGTCTTTCATCCCAAAGATTTTTTCCTTCAAATGCAACTTCGCGAAGAGCAGTGTTCAAATGTGTAAGTGGAAGTATTTTAGCAATCCATTGCAGCCATATAGGAAAAACACTTATAGAAAAAAATGTACCTCCTATTAAAAATTGCGGTAGTGTTATCAGGTTTGCCATTGGTGGTATTGTGCTCTCGTTTTTTGCAAGTCCACTCACAATAAAGCCAAAACCCATAAAAACCACGAGTCCTATAAAACTCAATATCATCATTTCAATAAAAGTTTCGAAACCGTGTATTAAAGTGAACCCAAAGAAAAAACGGCCGACAAGAATGATTACAACAGCCGTAAGCATCTGGAATATTACACGGCTAAACATTTCGCCTAAAATAATATACATCCTGCTGATTGGTGTTGCAAAAAACCTTTTTAGCACTAATGTGTTTCTAAGATTAAAAAACATAAATGCGACACCAAATACACCTGATGCCAATAATGAAAAACCAAGCTGGCCTGGAAGAATGAAATCAATTGTTTTATACTGCCTTATTTCTTTTATGTCCCTGTTATAATCAAAATTAAAACTTGCATAAGCAGGACGGTCCTTATAAAGCCGGTTGTTGAGTTTATTAATTACACCCTCTGCCAGGGCTTTAAACTGTGGCCATTTATCGTTGCTGGAATTGGTGCTTTCCAACGTAAAATCATAAGGAGGATTCCCGGAAGCATTTTTCTGAATGTTAATGATTCCGGCAAGCTTTCCTCTCTTCATATCATCGGCAAGTGAATCCTTATCGTGATATTTTACAATCGTTAGTCCATCGGTATTTTTTAAAGCTTTATATAATTCATTGGTCGTATCTGCATTATCAGCAAGAGCCACTTTATAAGTTTGTCTGCCGCCATTATCACCAATGAAACCAAAAACAAGAATAAAAATAAATGGAAAAGCAAATCCAAAAACGACCGCTGAAGGGCTCCTGAAAATAGCCCTTAAACTTGCCTTCGTAATTGCAAACATTGCCTTCAGTTGACTATATTTTTTCATAAAGAATATCTTATAAAGACGCAAAACTATTGGAGAAAAAATAAAGTCTGCAAATAATAATTGACAAGACAAATGTCTTATCTTTACAAGACAATTGACACAAATGAAAAAAAAGATGCAAGAAATAAAAAAAGATTTGCATAAAAATACCAAAGAAGGCCGGGTTGAAGAACCTGTAATGAGTTACTATTCATCAAAGCAAATAAAACCAACTAAAGAATTTGCCTACAATGATTTTAAAAAAATTTTCGATAAAGTTGATCTTACTCAAAAAGAATGGTCTGATATTTTACATATTTCGGAAAGAACGCTACAGCGTTATGCAAAAGATAATAGCGTTTTTAATTTTAGTATCATTGACCGAATACTTTCAATCGATAAGGTTTTTAAAAAGGGGGTTGAGGTTTTTGGAAGTACAAAAGACTTTATATCCTGGTTAAGAAATGAACCTGTAAGCATTGAAGGTGAAATGAGTTTACACTCCCTTGCCAGCTTTAATGGCATTACTAAAATTTTAAACCAATTGGGAAGAATTGAACAAGGTATTTTAGCATGATAGCCTACCGTCTTGCCACATCAAAGTATGCTGCTGATATTTCAGGTGAAGGAGCATCCATCTATGGTGGCAGGTGGAATCCTGTTGGCATAAGGACGTTATATGCATCTCAAAGTATTTCGTTGTGCATTCTTGAGATACTAGTAAGAACAGAAAAGAGATTACATCCCCCGTATTACCAGCTTATCACACTTCAATTTCCTGAAACCAATATAAGCATAATCAAACCGGCACAACTTAAAACCGGCTGGAGGCAAAATATTGAATACACCCAGGAGATTGGCAGGAAATTTTTAAAGGAAAATAAATCTCCCGTTATGCAGGTATCTTCAGCAATTGTTGAAAAAGAAAATAATTTTCTTATTAATCCACTGCATAAAGATTTTAATAAGGTAAAAATAATTAGTATTGAGCCTCTCGAATTAGACAGGAGACTAAAACAAATTTAATTTTATGAACACCGTATATATTCTTACAGGTGGAAATCTAAATGACAGGCCTGGCAACCTGCAAAAAGCAAAAGATATTCTTGAAGAAGAAGCAGGAAAGGTCATTGCATCTTCTTCTGTTTATGAAACAAAAGCCTGGGGAAATTTGAAGCAACCCGATTTCTACAACCAGGTTCATATCATCAATACCAATTTATCGGCGGAAAAATTAATGGAAAAAATCCTGGACATTGAAGAAAAAATGGGAAGAATACGAACGGTTAAAAATGCATCACGGATAATTGATATTGATATTTTATTTTTCAATGATGCCGTCATTAATAAACCGGATTTAATTATTCCACATCCCGAAATACAGAACCGGCGGTTTGTATTAACTCCTTTGAATGAACTGTCTGGGGGTTTTATTCACCCGGTTTTAAAAAAGAGTATGAAAGAATTGTTATCCACATGCAAGGATACGCTGGATGTTAAGCCACTCGGCAAATTGTCCTCTTATCAACAAATTACATAAATATTCCTCAATTCATTTTAAGCATTTAATTTTTGTGTCGTTATTTTTGATTATTAAAAAATTGATATCAAGGTTAAAATAACGGGGTTATTGCAAGCGGCATATTGCAATAATGCAACACATGAAATACAATTTCATTACAATTGAGGGAAACATCGGTGCGGGCAAAACCACGCTGGCGCATTTGCTAAGCAAACGTTTAAATGCAAGATTAATCCTGGAAGAATTTGCGGACAATCCTTTTCTGCCAAAGTTTTATGAGAATCAACAACAGTATGCTTTTCCACTGGAACTTTTTTTCATGGCTGAAAGATATAAGCAGTTGAAGGATTTATTACAAACGAAAGATATGTTTCAGCATGTAACTATATCTGATTACCTGTTTACAAAATGCCTGTTGTTTGCCAAAGTAAATTTAGCGGAAGAGGAATTTTTGCTGTACCAGAAATTATTTGACATTATTAACCCGCAATTGATACAGCCTGATTTATTGATTTACCTGCATGCACCGGTAACAAAGCTTAAAGAGAATATTCGAAAAAGAAACCGGGCTTATGAGCAGGCGATCGCGTCGGAATATTTGTATTCTCTACAGGAGACCTATACTCAATACATAAAACAACACAACATCAAAACTTTATTTATTGATGCCTCGTCTGCAGATTTTTTAGGAAACGAAAAGCAACTGGATGCAGTATTGGAAGCATTGAACAAAGATTATGAAGATGGACAGCATTATTTACAACTGCCCTAAATGAAACGTAATGAATCCTCTTGCAACGAATAATCCTTTTGCTGCAGTAAAAATAATTGAATTCCGTAACCTACTCATGGGCCGTTTTATTTTCATTATGGGGCTTCGGATGATGGCTACTCTTGTAGGTTGGTGGATTTATCTTTTAACCAATGATCCGTTTGCAATCGGGCTCATTGGTTTATCTGAAGTAATTCCCGCAGTGTCATTGGCATTATATGCCGGGCATGTAATAGACCAGAGTGAAAAAAGAAAGCTCCTTCTCAAAGGAGTAATTCTTTATTTTATTACTGTGACTCTCTTAATTTTTATTTCAAGCCGTTATACAGCGCATCATTTAACTAATCATGGGATTGCCATTTGTATCTATTTTGTAATCTTCTGCACAGGGGTTATCCGGGCGTTTACAGGTCCTGTATTTGGAGCCATGATTGCCTACATTGTTCCCAGGAATGATTTACAGAATGCTACTACTTGGAGCCAGGGCACATGGCTATCAGCCTCCGTAACAGGGCATGCAACCGGGGGATTTCTCATTGCTTATCTTGGCATTACAGGTACGCTGATTGTCATATCCTGCTTTATCATCACATCATTTTTCTTTTTGTTCAGAATAAAACCAAAGCTTTCATCAAATATAAAAGGAGCTGTACGTACATGGGAAAGTGTGAAGGAAGGCTTACGATTCGTTTTTAAGACAAAAGAATTATTGGGCGCTTTTTCCCTGGATCTTTTTGCGGTTTTATTTGGAGGAGCTGTAGCATTAGTTCCTATCTACGCACGTGACATTTTAAAAGTAGGACCTGAAGGCTTTGGGTTTTTAAATGGAGCCGCAGATCTAGGCTCGATCATAATTGTGATCATTCTCACCCTGTTTCCAATGAAAAGAAATCAAGGCAAAAAATTGTTGATCGCGGTTGCCGGGTTTGGGATATGCATCATCATTTTCGGCATTTCAAAAATTTTCATTTTATCTTTTGTTGCACTCTTAATCGGTGGAATGCTCGATGGCATAAGTGTAGTGGTAAGAGGTACTATTACCCAATTAAAGACGCCCGATAATATGCGGGGACGGGTAATGAGCGTGAGCTCCATGTTTGTGAATTCAAGCAATGAACTCGGTCAATTTGAGAGTGGTGTAACTGCAAAACTATTTGGTACAATTCCATCCGTGGTAATTGGTGGAAGTATTACTTTGCTCGTAGTTATAGC
>JBBSPK010000101.1:0-11497 GCA_038258875.1 Chitinophagales bacterium | reverse complement strand
CTATAGGAAACGGTATCGAAGGGCCGATTTCCTGTTGCATTAATTCTGAAATATAACCTTCCATAATTTCATCATCCATTGCTTCCTTTACAGTGTGAATCCCGGCAAGAAAAGCTATCCCACAGCTTAATGTATGCGTGGCATTCAGTAACCGTAATTTTAATTCACGATATAATTCTATGTTTTGTTCAATAATCATTCCTTCATCTGCTTCAGCAAATGACAATATTTGTTTTACGTGGCTATCTCCTTCAATAGCCCACAGCCTGTACACTTCGCACATAGTCATAAGGTCATCGGTATACCCCAATTCCTTTTCTATTTCTTTTTTTGTTTTATCATCCGGCATACCGGTAACAATTCTATCTACAAGCGAATTACAAAAATAATTACATGATTGAAGCCATTCAATCCAAACGTCACTTAAATTGTTTAAATGTGCTAACTCAACTACGATAGATTTTAACTTTTCCCCGTTGTTTGGAATTAATTCTGTCGGAATAATTACAAATCCACTTTGCTTGTCTCCATTAAATGCAATAAATCTTTCGTAAAGGAATGCCAGCAGTTTGCCCGGGTAGGAAGCAGGAGAATTACCGCGGATATCCTCATTCATAAGTTTTATCCCTACTTCCGTGGTGTTAGAAATGATTACGTGTAAATCTTTATTGTGCGCACATTTTAAAACTTCTTTCCAATCATCTTTCGCAATTAGTACCCGGCTTACAGAAGAGTTGATAATATTTTCTTCCACCTTTGCGCCATCTTCAATACCACGGATACACAAAGTATATAACCCGTCCTGCTTTTCAAATAATGCAGCATCCCCCCGGTTTGTAGATTTTACCATAACGATTCTGCCATTAAAAATTCCCATCCTGTTGGCCTTGTCAATAAAATAATCCGGCAATCCTCTAAGTAAAATTCCTGTTCCGAATTGCAAGACCTTCTCTGGCAACTCCAATATATTTACAGCCGGAACGGATACTTTGGCGGGAACGATATCTTTCAATATAGAACCGGATAACTGCATACTCCAAATTTTTTAAATGACGAGACGTATAGTTCATAAATCAATTGCACATTTCGTTTCATTGCTTTTATACGCTGCTTCAATAATTTTAATAACATTCAAGGCATCTTCAGGATCTACCGGCACTGGTTTGTTATTTCGTATTGCTTCATAAATTCCATGATAATAATCATTGTAATTTCCCCGTTCACTTTTAATATATTCTCTTATCTCCTCACCACCTTTTTCTGTATGCACTAATCCCATTTCCGATTCGGGTTCTGTTCCCCAATCGCTACGGTCCGGCGTTTCTCCTGCCTGCAACAAAGTCTCCTGAACATCCGTCTTAGGTTTTATGAATGATCCCTTTAGTCCATGAAAAATGTATCCCGGTAATGCTTCACGCACGACATAGCTCGATTTTAACCGGACTCTCAGTTTTTTATAATATAGTAGCAATTCAAAATAATCGTCCACCTGCGAGATCGGCCTCATACTTTGAATATCTGCAAAAATTTTCTGAGGCATTCCAAACAACTGCAATGCCTGGTCAATTAAATGCGAACCTAAATCATATAATGATCCTGTGCCGCGTCCGGGAATTTCCTTGTGAACTTTTGGGCTAAGTTCTTCCTTAAAGCGATCAAAATGAATTTCGACTTCAACAAGATCTCCTAAAATATTTTGTTGTAAAACTTTTTTAATGGTTTTGTAATCACTGTCATAACGCCGGTTTTGATAGCAGGATAATTTTCTATTTTGTTTTTTTGCAAGCTCAATTAATTCAATTCCTTCTTTAACTGTTACTGTAAAAGGTTTTTCAACCACAACATGTTTCCCTGCCTCTAATGCTTTCTTTGCATATTCATAATGTGTTACATTCGGTGTATTCACAATTACCAGTTCTATAGAATCATCGGCGAGCATGTCTTCAAGTTTCCTGTAAGTTTTTATAGAAGGGTATTTTTCCTGCGCAAGGTTTTTGGTTCTTTCCCAAACTGCAGATAAATTAAAGCCTGGATTTACGGTAATAAATGGCGCATGAAAAACCCAGCCACTCATTCCAAAAGAACATAAACCGGTATTAATTGGAATCATAAATAAAAAATTATTTTGTTAAGAGTGCAGGATAAAGTTAAGACGTTATTGAATTTAAAAGATTATAGAGCCCACGTGCAGGTAAAACACAGTCCTGGTTGAAATATTAATCGTGATTTAGAATTAACACCGTTAAGCCGGTTTTACAATTAATCCCAAAGGCAAAATGGTTTTGCCAAACATTTCATTTAATAATACACCAGCACCTGTATAAATAGCAGAAGCGCCGCAAACGATACCTTCATAACCTGTAAATATTTTTAAAGATGCATTGCCGGTTGCATCCCCAATAGCCAATAAAAAGAATAAAATAGTTAACGTGGCAAATGCAAATTGCAACGCTTTGCTGATGCGCAACGTTCCAACAAAAAGGCAGGCAGTGAATACGCCCCAAACAATGAGATAAGCCACCATGGCGTCTTCCGAAGCAGCAGGTATCCATCCAAGTTTTGGCATTACTATTAAACCTACCAGCGTGAGCCAGAAAAATCCATAGGATGTAAAAGCAGTTAGCCCAAACGTATTATTCTTTTTACCCTCCATAATACCAGCGATTACCTGGGCGAGTCCGCCATAAAAAATTCCCATTGCCAGTATCATTGCATTCATTTCAAAAATTCCTGCATTATGCAGGTTGAGTAAAACAGTCGTTGTTCCAAAAGCGAGTAATCCTAAAGGAGCAGGATTTGCGCTGGAATCCTTAATAGCAATCGGTGTCTGTTCCATAATTGAACGTTTGTTTTGTTAAAGAGTTTACTTCGTATTGTTAAGCTTACGGGTAACCCGAAAAGATTTCACCCTTTCAAATGACTTTGGGTAAAAACACCTCTATCGAATAAAATAAACTTTTTTTATTTTATCGTTTTCAATGTGATAAATCGCTGTTGCTTCAATCTTGTTTTTACCGGCACCCGATACACTTTCTTTATCAATAATGATATTATTCTGAATTATCCTTTCTTTTATTTCACAATGCAAATCCGGAAGGTTATTGAACATGGCTGCATAATCTTTTCGCATTGCTTCTTTTCCCCTTCCTATAAGTTCCCCAGGGAAGTTATATAATTCAACATCTTCAGCATATGGTTCTAAAAACGCATCTATATTTCTTGAGTTATACGCATTTAATTGCTGCCTGACCAATGAAAGTGCCGTCTCTTTTATAAGTGTATCCGGATTAATGACGTGGCCCTTATTGATCACCAGCGCTATTTTTGTGAGATTATTTAGGCTGTCAACAGGATTTGCATTTAATAAAATCATATTGGCTTTTTTACCCGTCGCAATCGTTCCAAAAATTTTTTCTTTGCCCAAAATTTTGGCTCCATTGATTGTAGCAGACCGAATAATTTGCCAGTTACTGAGGCCGCTTTGTTTCATTGCCTGCAATTCATTCATAAATGAAGAGGCATGCTGCGTTCCTATATTACCTGCATCTGTACCCGCTGCTATGGTTATGCCGGCATCGGCCATTTTTTTTAAGTTCACCATTCTTATTGAATCAGCATGCGCAAAAAATGCAACCGCTCTTTGAGAACGCATGCCCTTTTTAAGCCCATGAATCATTGCGGTATCATCAAGATGCTGCAAGTCGGTGAGCGATCCAATTTGCTCAGGATTTGATTTCGTAAGATCATACAATGAAAAATTATTCTTTTGTGAAAAAGTATTTGAATAACCATCAGCAACAATTAATGTTGGGCAAAGTATTACCTTTTTATCTTTCAGTAGCTTTATGAAACTATCAGGCACGACTTCATCTTCGACATCGTGTACGAGATAATCGCAGCCACTTTCAACGGCCAATTGTGCTGTAATTCTTTCAGTGGCATGTACGGCTACTTTTAAATTATTTTTATGCGCTTCTTCTATTATGCTTCTTATAATAGGTTGATATTTTTTCGCGCTGGCTTCAACGCTATCATGCTGTACAATATACCATATCTTTATAAAATCAGGATGGTAGGGCAACTCCTGTTGCACGCCCTTTATGCCATCTTCGCTGGTCTTTACAAGAATGAATGGCTCCTCGTTTTTTAAGTTTTTATAAACTTCAGGCTCGTACGAAGTAAGTAAGGGCCCCGTCATATAAATAGCCGGTGCATAATTCTTATTTGCAAAAGAATCTCTTTGTTGCAAAAAACTATAGGTTGAGCCTACGTCTATCACCGTTGTTATTCCCGCCTGCACATAACGGCGTAAAAAATCTTCCATATTATCATGTACCCATTCTATTTCCTTTTCATAAGGCCTGTATTTCCTAAGATCAATTGCATCCGGTCTTGTATATAAACCGCCACTTTGAAAAAAATGAACATGTGCATCTGTAAGGCCGGGCATTAAAAATTTTCCCGTGCCATCAATTACGGTTGCGCCTGCAGCAATCCTGGAATTTTTTGAAGGCTGAATATTTGAAATAATATCATCTTTCACGATGACCGTTTGGCCCGGAATTAATTTTTGCTTTTCAACATCAACTACGGTTACGTTAGTAATATATGTTTGGCAAAATGATGAAAGAGAAAAAAGATTTATAATTAGAAGGAGAAATTTATTTTTCATGCAGCTCACTTAATTTCTTTTAAAAGTAAGCTGTTTCAAAGATTGCTGCAAAAAGGAATTGATGAAAACCTATTTGCCCATTATAACTGAAATATTATCATCTGCGTTGTTACAAATAACAATATCACCCTTCCCGTCATTATTTAAGTCAGCAATTGCAACACCTTTAGGATGGTTGCCAACTGTTATAGAGGATTGTGATTGCACGCTCCCGTTTTTATTCATTAAGAAAAGATAAATTTTATTTGCGCTGTTATCAGAAGTTACAACATCATTTATTGTATCTCCATTTACATCACCTATGGCCACACGATTAGGGATTTTTCCGCTATTAAAAGGAGAGCCCTCCATCACTGTAAATTTTCCCTTCCCATCTCCTAACAGGATTGTAAGGCCGTTGATCCCTTCGCTGGCACCTCCCGTGCTTGCAGGTGAATTGATTATAGCAAGATCAGGTTTCCCGTCAGCATTTAGATCCCCGATTGCAACACCAAAAGGAGCATCACCACAAGAAAATGGGTAACCGTGGGGAGAATTAAAGTTCCCTTTGCCATTGCCTAAAAGAATAGTAACGTTATTGCCTTCTAAGTTTGTTGTAACAATATCTGCTATGCCATCATTATTAAGATCCGCGACACGAAGTCTCTGATAGGGATGCCTTCCTACATTAATGAATGTTCCCGGAGTTTTAAAAAGGTTAATACTATCACCAAATAAAACTTCCACCTTGTCATTCCCCCAGCTGTCTGTTACAATGTCTAAGCGATAATCACCATTAAAATCTCCTGTAGCTACTCCATGTGTATGCGGCAGAACTTCAACCGGAAATGGTGATTTGGAAGAGGCAGCAAAACTGCCGTCACCCTGTCCCAAAAGCACTGTGAGATATTTTCTTTCATGATTTGCAAAAACCAAATCAGGATTGCCATCGTTATTAAAATCCCCAATAGCAATATCATTAGGGATATGCCCTGCAAAAAAGGGAGAGCCTGCTGCTTCGCCAAATTTCCCTTTCCCATCCCCAAGAAGAATAGTGACATTAGAATCCAATTCGCTTGTTATTGCAAGATCAGGTACCTTGTCTTTATTGAAATCTGCTATTTCGATACTACCTGGCGCCTTTATTGGCCTTACTTTAAGTAATTGAGATAAAAGAAATAGATTATTCTTAGAAGTTTGGTTCTGGTTTCCACAACTATTGAAAAAGAATAATAAAAGTGACCCATATAACGCAAAGAGATTTATCATTTGATTTAAGATATTGTGTTAAATAATATTAAAACTCTTTCATAATTTTTTCAAAAGAGGATTCACTATAATCAATGTTTATAAATTTATCGACGACTTCTCTTTTTTTATAAACGAAAACGGTATTGACAATTTTTGACGAGGAATTTATTTTATAAGCCACTGCAGTTTCTTTATCTGTAGCGGATGGCACCATTAAAACTGCAACATTTTTTAAATTCGTTTTGTTGCTCCATTCTCGCAATTTTTTCTCCGCTTCGGTCTTGTCTTCAGAAGCCGGTTTCATATAAATGAGGAACACACGAAAGTTGCGAAGGCCACGCCTTTCAATTTCATTTTCAAGCTTCATTGCAAAATCTGAAACGGCAGAAAGCGAGGAATGATTCATCCATGCCATTATTCCCTGCCCGTAACCATACTTGCACATAGGGCAGGCTTTTCTTCCTGCGTCAGGGCCGGTAACATGGCTTGGGTCGAAGGCCGGGCAATTACTCCCAATTGCTAATCCTGATGAAAACGTTGAAGTATTCGATTGGGGATATCCCGGGATGTTTAGTCCAAGTGTTATGTCGCGATGCCCTGTAAGTATCCCGTTTTCATTGTGAAGTTTTATAACGCCGGAGCCCCCACGCATTTCCATTTTACTTTTATACTCATCATTTACCAGTAGATCATCATCAAATACAAATTCATCAATGTAATAGTCTTGTATGCCGGGTTCTTTTATTACCGGGTGAATATGCGCCTGGGCATTACCTCCCGGGTAAGGCGCAGGTTTCAACGTATAAAATTTGTATTCGCCTTTTGCATTGGTTTTCACCCAACCCCTGATGTAACCATGTCTTTTGCCCCAGCCTTTTTCGTTACCCTTTGCGGTATAATGCCCCGCCTGGTCTGTGTGATAAATATATAACACCACTCCCTGCGCTGGTGTTCCATCCAGTTTATGAATGATGCCACTTATTTCAATTTTAGGGCCGGGCTCATTATAATCGGGAAGTGTGGCGACTGAAGGAAGTTTTTCAAAGGATACCGGCGATTCATAAATTGCTTCGCAACCTTCACACTTTCCACCGGCTTTTACATCTGCTTCGGCATGTATTTTTTTGGATTGTGTACCGGCTTGACCACAACCTGTTAATGAAATAAGCATGGCAGCAATCCAAAATGGCAGTATTGTTTTCATAATGTTTCTTTTTAGCTTACAAAGCTTCTCTTTTTAAAAAGTGAATACAAATAATTTACACGTAAAGCACAGAATGTACAACGTATAGCAGTCATAAACACTCCTGCATTTTATCATGTGAATGATTCCATTGATGTAAACAATTTGTGAGAACAGTAT
The DNA here is from genome assembly GCA_038258875.1 of Chitinophagales bacterium. GTDB lineage: Bacteria > Bacteroidota > Bacteroidia > Chitinophagales > Chitinophagaceae > Ginsengibacter. The sequence continues at coordinate 4,232 of JBBSPK010000101.1, read as the reverse complement.
TCAGTAACTTTATTTACAGATGGGAAACTCTTTCTTAATACGATATAAACTACACCATCTTCTTTTTTGGCTGGCAGTACTTGGTTTATGGTATTACCTGAGGTACCAGGACTTTGCAAGCAATACTCTTGCACTGAAGATAACGTTTGTAAAAGTAATTGACCTTGCATTGCTCGTATACATTACGAATATTTTTTTGATACCGAAATTTTTGTACCGGAAAAAGTATATTGTTTTTGCTTTTATATATTTTGCGATGATTGCCGCTTCCAGCCTGTGGAAAATAAATATAATCGGGCACATGCTTATGCACCAGGATTTTAATATCTGGGATAATTTTAAAGCCCGGGTGTACGACAATTTTATTCCGCACGTGTTGCTGGTGAGCACCGGTGCAGCTTTTAAAATTCTTACCGACTATGCAAAAGCGCAAAGACGTATTGGAGAAATGGCCAAAGAAAAGGCAGAGGCTGAATTGAATTTTTTAAAGCAACAAATCAATCCGCATTTTCTTTTTAATTCACTCAATTCGGTTTATTTTCTTATTGATAAAACAAATGATGAAGCCAGGGATGCCTTGCATCGCTTTTCTGAAATGCTTCGCTACCAGTTGTATGAATGCAATGGGGAAAAAATACCGGTTGAGAAAGAGATGGATTACCTCAACGATTATGTAAGACTGCAGCAGTTACGAAAGGGGAAAAATTACGAAGTAACATTTAACCAATCAGAAGATGTAAAGGAATTTTTTATAGAACCACTGCTGCTTATTCCTTTTGTAGAAAATTCTTTTAAACATTTATCTCATTTCGAAAAAGAAAAAAACGAGGTGCATATTGACGTCACAAGAGACAACCGTCTTATGAATTTTAAAGTGTCCAATACTACTAACGGGAAGGTAGCAAACGAACGAAACAACGGCATTGGCCTTGCCAATGTAAAAAGGAGGCTCGAACTATTATATCCAAAAAAACACAAGCTTGAAATATTGGAAGAAAAAAACTGGTACAAGGTAAGACTGGAACTTGAAATTGATGAATTACCAACAGGAAGATCATGAAAATAAACTGCATAATTATTGATGACGAACCATTAGCCTGCAAAGGACTAAAAGAATATATTGAAGAAGTAGATTTTTTACACCTTGCGGGTTTATATGATAGTGCCCTGAAAGCAATGAATATTCCTTTACAACAAACCATTGATTTAATATTTCTCGATATTGAAATGGCAGGCCTCTCCGGGCTGGATTTTTACAAATCGCTGCAACATCCCCCACAGGTAATATTTACTACCGCTTACCCGCAATACGCTTTAGAAGGATTTGATGTAAATGCTTTGGATTATCTCGTAAAACCCATCTCATTTGACAGGTTTATAAAAGCTTCGCTCAAAGCCAAAGAGTATTTCGACGTAAGATCAAGTCAATCACCCGGGATAAAAAATGACGAAGCGCCCTTTATATATATTAAGACAGATAATAAGCTCGAAAAAATTTTGCTGGATGATATTTATTTTGCGGAAGCATTGCAAAACTACGTTTGCATTCACACGAAGGAAAAAAAATATATCACCTATCTCACATTTAAATCACTGGAAGAATATTTGCCTTCAGATAAATTTTTAAAAATTCATAAATCATTTATAGTAGCCATATCAAAAGTAAATAGTATAGAAGCCGGGCATCTGAATGTGCTCGATAAAAAACTTCCCGTAAGCAGAAGTATAAAAACAGAGGTTATGGAAAAACTATTACAGAACAGGTTTTTAAAAAGATAGAAATATTCCGAAAATGATAAGGTCCTAAAAATTCTTTTTTTTCAAAAATACAATCATGAAAAAATTTACACCAATCCTATTTGTTGTGTTGTTGCTGGCAAGCAATTTATTTGCCCAAAAAGATAGCCTTCAAAAGCAGATTAATGAGCAGGTGTGGAAACCTTTTATACAATCATTTAACAGCGGAGATGATAATGCATTCCGGGCTGTTCATAGTAAAGATGTGATAAGGGTAATCCGCGACAATAGCAGCATCATCGGTTATAATGAATATTTCAGGACAGTGCCCGACAGCATAAAAGCTAAATGGGGAACCTGGAAAAAAAATATTGAACTACGTTTTACGCAGCGAATTGCCGCCAATGGAAAGGCTTTCGAAACAGGATATTACAAAACTTCAAACACCAATACATCTACAGGCGAAAAACGAGTTGGCTATGGAAAATTTCTTGTATTGCTCAGAAAAGAAAATGGCACATGGAAAATCCTGGTGGATGCAGATTCGAATGAAAAGACAAACGAAGAAGTTTTTATGACGGGCGAGCCGATGGAATAAAATAAATTACATTCTTTTTTTATTGGCAATTTTGTCAATCATTGCATTTACTTCTGCTATGTAATTATCTGAAAAATTTTTTTCGACTAATAATTTTTCATCCTCACCCGAAATCCTTCCTAATATGATAAATGCAAAAAAAGCATGAGCCCTGTCTTTCCATTTTGCCATTTCAATTATTGACGGAAGCGCCTTTTGTTTTATTTCATTTAAAATTTTGGCATTCCTGCTTTCGCTAAGTTGAGTTAATACACTGGCTCCTTTATTCCTGTCAGTCCACACAATCGAATTCATCATTCTTATAAATGGAGCAGCAGGAATATTTAATTTTAGTCCAGGATGCGCTCTTGCATAACCTACGAGTATGCCCAGTGCACGTGTGGCATTGTTTCTTACTTCATCATCAGGGTCGTCTACGGCAAAAAGTAAATTATCCGCAACAAATTTTCTGTCAGTTGAATAAGCAATTATTTCAGCTGCCGCTGCTCTTTGTTCCGTATATTCAGAATTCCTGAGAATACTTGCCAGTAATTGAACATTTTGAGAAGCATACTGCAGGAAACTTTTTTGCAAATTTCTTGCAGGTAAATAGGTAAACAGGGCATACCCCGATGTATCAACCTCTGCGGCCTCTCCTTTTTCCACTGCCTGCTGCACCTCATTCTTAAAGCTGTTATAAGTGTCTACCATTTCTGCAGGAAGCTTAATATTTTGAGTGGGCGCATCTCTATGCTTAATAATAACTGAATCGCTTTCGCCAATACCAATGTATATAAGTAAATTTCCGGAAGGGTCGCAGCAAACAGGATTTACACTCGCGTACCTGACTCCTGGAATTTGCGTAAGCTTTGCAACAACATCTTCTGTTTTAAAATTTCCTACTCTTACACTATCATCCTCTTTTACATCCAGATTTTTGTAAATAATTCCGGCATCTGTTTTTCGGTTTCCATAAATATCAATACTTCCTATCTTAAATACCTGGGCAGTTGTTGCAGGAGACAAGCCTGTGCAAAAAACAAAGAAAATATAGATGAAATTATGTTGGATCATTTTTTTGAAATGCAGAAATGATGATGCGTTAATTTAGAGAAAAGCCATTTATATTATTTTAAGTTGCTTCTACCTGGTTGAGAATAAATTGAGCATCTTTCTGCCAGGTTTGTTACCCGACCTGGATTCGAACCAAGACAAGCAGAATCAGAATCTGCGGTACTACCGTTATACTATCGGGCAATGAAAAAGCAAAGTTAATGGTTAATGTATTTTATAAATCGACTTCTTAATAGTATTGTTCCGGCAAAAACCTGTATTTTATTATTTTACCGGTTACTGGTTTGGGCGACGCGGCATAAGGCTAAAATTATAGATACCCCGCTTTATTATTGTATTAACATCTCATTTTTCCTGTGGAACGTAACTTTAGGAATAAAAATAATTTTTACATGAAATCTATTATTACATTATTTGTTGCATCTGCACTGATTGGATTTACTTCCTGCGCACAAAATTCACAGACAAAAGCAAAGCAGGCTTCGGAGAAAAAGGAGGATTTGTCTGGCTACAGCAAAGCGTACTTTTCTGCAGGTTGCTTCTGGCATGAAGAAGCGCTATTTGAAAGTGTGAAAGGAGTTAAAGAAGCTGTCTCAGGATATGCGGGTGGCACTACAAAAAATCCGACATACGAATCCATCGAAACCGGAAACACAGGCCACGCAGAAAGTGTTGTTGTTTACTATAACCCTGCAGAAATTTCTTACGCAACCTTGCTTAAAGTTTATTTTGCCGGGCAAAATCCCACACAGGTAAATGGACAGGGGCCCGACCGTGGCACCCAATACCGCTCTATCGCTTTTTACACCAGTGATGCGGAAAAAAAACAAATTGAAGATTATAT
>JBBSPK010000100.1:0-11542 GCA_038258875.1 Chitinophagales bacterium | reverse complement strand
ATAAGGGTACTTTAGCAAACGACCTCGTTACTGATACCGTAATCTTTTCAAAATTGAGATCAACCGTTTCGCAGCTACAGGTAGTTGCAGATTCGTCGCAAGTTGTAATCAATAGCCTGAGTGCTGCAGGAAGAAATTTAAATTCAGGATTAACTACCCTTAACAACGGGCTGTCCAATAAAAATACGCCGGCAGGATTGTTACTCAGCGATAACAAATCAGCAAATAATATAAAAGTCACTTTGCAAAACCTGCAATCAGCCAGTAAAAAATTAGATGTCGACCTTGAGGCTGTTCAACATAATTTCTTATTACGTGGTTTTTTCAAGAAGAAAGCTAAAAGTGAAAAAGCAGAATCAAGGATAATTATAGATACCGTTGTGCTTAGGTGATGCTTTTCTTTTCAGGCAAATCAAATGCGATGGCCTCATGCTCGAAGTGTCCTTTATGTGAACCATCACAAAAGGGTTTATTTTGAGATCGGCCGCATCGGCAAATCGAAACCAATTCTCTTCCCCCAAGCCCATACACCCGTCCTTCTTTATCAACAATTTCAAAGTCACCCTCAACCCTTAATGAGCCATTATTATTTACTGTAATTTTCGTTGTAGCCATTTCAATTTTTTATGGGGGCAAAACTACTGAATAAATAGCAGGGTGATTTTTATACCCGCATTTTGAAAAATTTAAATTTTCGATGACTAATGGGAACAGAAGAATTTAAATTAAATTCATACACTTAAACTACAGTTGTTGACCAAATTTTTCAAAGTCTCCCTCAGGGCACTGGGTATATTATCGGGTGTTTTGTTTCTTTTGTATATAGTTGCATTTATCTACGTCTCGGTAAATAAGAAATCAATCATAAAGCAGGTTACCCAGGAAATCGGTAAAAAATTAAATGGGAATGTTTCTATTGGCGATGTTGAATTAAGTTTTTTCAGGAGCTTTCCGGGAGCAGCTGTATTACTTCATAAGGTTGTTGTTACCGACACGATGTATGCACAACATCATCATACTTTTTTCCAGGCAGATGAGTTATATGCCCGGTTAAGCGTAATGAAACTCATAAGAAAAGAACCCTCAGTCAATGGCATCAAAATTGAAAAAGCTGCAATTTATTTATTTACCGATTCAAGTGGGTACACCAATACTTATTTGCTAAAGCCAAAAAATGATCCCTCACCGGGTGCACCAACTGCTGCAAAAAAAGATGGATTAAATTCTGTTGTACTTAAAGATGTAAGAATAACTATTGATGACAGGATGAAACAAAAATTGTATGATGCTGTCATCAACAATCTTAATCTTAAATTGGATGACGAAGAAATTGAAACTGCTTTTTCAGCAAAAGCAAATATATTGGTTCATAGCCTGGCATTCAATTTACCTGCAGGTAGTTTTATTAAAGAAAAAATATTTGAGGGAGATTTTGATTTTGGTATCAATAAGCAATTAAATCGGTTACATTTTGATAGTATCGATATAAAAATCTCCGGTCAACCATTTAATATTAGCGGAAGTTTTGACCTTGGTGGTCCTGATCCGCAATTCACACTTAGAGTGCATACTCAAAAAATATCGTATTCATTTGCAAAGACGTTGCTTACTGACAAAATATCAAAAGCCCTGTCTATTGTTGACCTAGATAAAAAAGTAAATGCGGATGCAAAAATAACCGGCCCTTTGAAAGGTGGCGACCCTTTAATAAATGTAACATGGGCGGTAAAAAAATCGCATTTAACCACCCCCTTCTTTGATTTTGACGATGCAACTTTCACGGGATTTTATACGAATGAAGTTGTCGCGGGTGAGCCACGTCGTGATCCAAATTCTAAAATTGTGATAGACAAATTTTCTGCATCATGGTATGGGTTACCTGTTTCTTCAGCCAATATTGAAATACTTAATTTATACCAGCCGTTATTAACCTGCGACCTTACATCAAACTTTTCACTACCTGCATTAAACGAAATTATTGGTAGCAATACTCTGCTATTAGAATCGGGAGAAGGTTCCATAAATTTAACCTATAAAGGACCTGTTGAAAAAAACAATAACACCAATTCGTTGGTAAACGGCATTATTTCATTTAAAAACGGAACAATACTTTACGAACCGAGGGGCGTGGAATTAAAAGAAGTAAATGGCCGACTTATAATTAAAAATTCTGATGTGGTGATTGAAAACCTTCAATGCATTGCGCTGAACAACAAAATATTTATGCAAGGGCAGGCAAAAAATCTTTTAACGCTGGCAAATACGGAACCTAATAGTGTCAATGTTGAATGGAATATTTTTACACCTTCATTAAATTTATCTTCCTTTATTTATTTATTGAATTCCGGCAAAAAAGTTTCAAAAAGAAACGCACGAAAAAGTAAATTATCAAAAGTTGCTGCAGCAATTGATGCAGTGCTTGACCAGGGAAGTGTTAACCTGGCTCTTAAAGCTACAAGGCTTTCTTATAAAAAATTTGAGGCAACGAATGCAACAGCTAATATTTCATTATTACAAGACAGGTATGTTATAAATAAAGTAAGTATGGATCATGCCGGCGGGCACATCGATTTAAATGGATCGCTAATCTCCTTAAAAGAAAACTATCACCAGGCAAAAGTGGATGTATTAATGAGTAATGTAGACGTGAATAAAGTTTTTGCGGCGTTTAATAATTTTGGCCAGGATGGAATAAAAGCACAAAATATTGAAGGTAAGCTAAATGCAAAAGTAAATGCCACCTTTGAACTGAACAATGATGCTAAGGCATACCCAAACAGCATTACAAGCATTGTAGATTTCTCTCTTATAAACGGGGCGTTGAATAATTTTGAACCTATAAAAAAACTACAATCATTCCTCTTTAAACGAAGAGATTTTGAAAACATACGCTTTGCGGAATTAAAAGACAGGCTGGAAATTTCAAACCAGGAAATTAAAATAAACCGGATGGAAATTGAATCCACTGTGATGTCGATGTATGTGGAAGGCATTTACAGTATGAAGGGAGCTACAGATATGAGTATCCAGGTGCCGCTTAGAAATCTAAAAAAACGTGGCTCCGGGTATAAACCCGAAAATACCGGGATTGATAAAAAAGGTGGGGCAAGCATTTTTATCAGGGGCAGGCCTGGTGCGGATGGAAATATCCAGTTTAAGGCGGATTTGTTTCATGCTTATAAAAAATCAAAGGAAAAGAAAGCGGCAACTAGTGATTGAACTTTTTTTGCCCACCCTACATAACCTCATATTTCTAAGTTGGTTTGCTATTGGATTTGGTCAAAAAAAATTAATTTTATAATCTTATTCCAGCCCCTGTAATTACTCCATCAAAAAAACATTGACGAAAAAATTCAGAAGAAAAGTCATTGTAACACTTCATATGGTTTACCGTTAAATGAATTAAAAAAATAGTTTATGAAACCTCCAATCCCGTTTAAAAAATTATCAGTGCTTTTGTTCTTAATCATCCTCGTTGCCTCCTGCAAAGTGTTGCTGGTTCCTGAATACAATGCGCAATTAGAAATACAGATAACCAATACTGCAAAGGCCACTGACAGGCTTTACATTGATGTGCTGGATGTGCAGCAAAACACGCGGACCTACGACGTTTTTAAGGAGAGGTATAATGAAATTGAGGCAGAAATTAATTCTATAGACCTTAAAAACCAGGGGCGGGCTAAGAATGGTGATTTCCTTGTTATCATAAAAAATCTTAAAGACGCTTTTGCCGAAGCAAAAAAATATCATAAGGATCATACAACACTGTCAGATGGGGAAGCAATTGCATACAGGGCAACCCTGGCGGGTTATTGGAAACCGCTCTATCTTTCAGAAAAAGCTTTGAAGAGCGCTCAATAGGTAAAAAAAACATTACAAAAATTAAAAATTAAAAATCATGGCATTTGACATTAATGAAACCCTTGCACAGATGCTCGGCTCCGTCAAAACGGTCGCAAAAGAAACCTGGAAGAATGTAAAAGATGTGGCCAATAACTATTTGCAGGATAGAAAACTAAGGCTTGAATTACTGGCCAGCCTTAGAATACAAAAACAAATAAGCAATGAGTTTTTTCTAATGCGGGTGGAAGACGAAAAAAAGATATTTGAATCAGAATTGCATTCAATAGCGATCATAACCAAAGCGATTGCCCAAAAAGCAGCTAATGCAGCAATTGATGTTTTTCAAAATGCTGTTATGAAAGCGCTGAAATTATGATTTTTTGATTCGCATTGAACTCTCCATGGCTTTTTAGTATAGCAACATTAAATAGTTAAGGAAATATTCGGTAGCATTATCATTTATTTTTATGAAAAATATTTTTATAACCTGTCTTTTACAATTGGCTGTTTTATTTTCCCCGGGCCAGGATAAAAAAAATTCCTTTGGAAACAACCCGGAAATTGGAAGATTTTATAACATCAGGGGAATTAAGATCTATTGCGAAATCTATGGCAGCGGTAAGCCGTTATTAATGATTCATGGCAATGGTGGCAGTATCAAAAGTCTTGAAAATAATATCCCTTACTTCTCCAAAAAATATAAAGTAATAGTTGCCGACAGCCGTGCGCAAGGCAAATCCAGGGATACAGGTGATTCACTTAGCTTTGAAATGATGGCCGACGACGAGGCGGCGTTATTGGACGCTCTTAATATTGATTCAGCTTATGTTTTGGGCTGGAGCGATGGAGGAATTAATGCGCTCCTGCTTGCGATGAGACACCCGGAAAAGGTAATTAAGCTGGCGTCAACAGGTGCAAACTTGTGGCCGGATTCAACTGCATTGATTCCACCGGTTTGGATTGATGAGAAGAATTATTTTGATTCCTCGAAAAACAAACATTTTACAACAGAAAAAGATAAAAACGACTGGAAAGTTTTCCTGCTCGATTGGTACCAGCCAAATATTTCATTAACAGCTTTGAGTGCAATTAAATGCCCCTCATTAATTATCAGCGGCGATCATGATGTTATTACCCTTGAGCACACCGTTTTAATTTATAAAAATATTCCGACAGCCTTGTTGTGGATTCTTCCAAATTCAGGGCACGGAACTCTGGTAGAACATAAAGATGAGTTCAATAAAAAAGTAGATGATTTCTTTACAACTCCTTTTCATCAACGGTAAGAGGTTAATACTTAGTGCCGGTTTGAACTGCTGGATTGGCACACAATATAAAAGTCGATTGACTGCGGTTAAGCAATTAACTTTATTGTTCTGTATATGATGATGGCCTTATTTCTTCGTCAGATTCTTTTTCATACACCAGGATTTTTACAATCCAATCGGGCATATTATAATTAAGCGCCACTTCCACTTTTAGGCGCCGCAAAGCTTTCGGTATTATATCAGCCTCAAGAATGCTTGATGCAAATGCCCTGCCTTCATCCGGCGCATCATAATTGCCCCTGAATTTCCAGGTTCTTTTATCATGCATTGCAAACCCTGCCCCATTTAGCTGGTGATAAATTTGTTTATATTTTTCCACAGCTTTTTCATAATCTTCTGTTTTTAGCATAATAGCCAACCAGCTATAAACATTGTGCAGGCTTTTTATCTCAACAATAGTAGTTTCCAATGCACCTTGCGGAATTACCTTGCTTTTGTATTCAATAGTGCTTTCTGTTTCAGAAATTTTCTCTCCTTTAATATTATAAAAGTGGTCATAATAATCCCCCGTTACCTTTTCAATTTCAGGTTTTATATTGTTGGGAATTTTGAGAACCGGCAGCCTGTTTTGTGCTGAAAGCTGTAACGCCAGGAAAAGACAAATTGAGGAACATAGTTTCTTCATAAGGTAAATTTTGGATTTCGAATTCAATGTTTAAAGTGCGATGATAAACCTAATATTTGAATCCTGTGTATACCAAATAATCCACAGGTGTTAATTTCTCCAAATTCAAAATTGCGAATGTTAAACCGGGGTTCTATAAAAAAGATTTTACCAGATAATCTTCGATGAAATAAAATTTTTGCACATACCAATATTTTGTTCTACTTTAAGTAAACTTAAAGCTTGATATCATGAAAAATATAATCTCCGGTTTAATACTATTGGCTTTAGTTAGCTGTAACGATTCTAAAGAAGTACCCAACATGCCGGGTGCTTATCTTATGACATCTCAAACACTTAACAATGGTAAAACAGATACAAAATACACTACCCTCAAACAGCTAAAAATTTATACTGAAAATTTCTTTATGTACACGCAGGTAAACCCCGCTGATTCTGTTTCCACCTTCGGCGTAGGCTCTTATACTGCCGATAAAGGAGTCGTAAATGAACACAGGATTTACAACTCTTCTGACACAACTTATACAACCGGGGAGGCAAATTTTAAATTAAATATCACAAAAACACCGGATGGATATGAGCAGGTAATTCCTGAAATTGTTACAGACTCAGTAAAATATAAACTTACTGAACTATACCAGGCCGTGGGTACATCAAAAAAATCTCCTTTGGACGGAGTGTGGAAAGAAACTAATTCATATAGCTACATTGGAAAGGACACTACAAAAAATATAAGAACACAATACAAAGCATTTTTCGATGGCTACTTTATGTTTGGCCATACGGTAACCGATTCATTATCCAGGCATCGTACAGGTATTGGATTCGGCACATTTGAAATGGTTAATGATACTACGGCGAAAGAAACCGATCTCAACTCTACTTATTCAATAATAGCAGGTAATACATTTAATGTGCATGTAGAAATGAACGGTACGGATAGTTATAAGCAAACCATTCAAAATGGAGATGGATCAACAGGCGTTGAATATTATGAGCGCTTAAAATAATTATTTTTTATTTTTCTTCTGCTCAATTTTTATTCTAAATATTTTTTATTTTTTCTCTCTGCGAAAGCTATGCCACAACGAGCGCACCTGCTAATGCACTTTTACCTGGAGTTAAAATTTTTTATACAAAAAACTAATTCCCGTTAATTTTTAATTTTCTTAACCTCATTTCTTCTATTTTTATTTTTAAATGAAAACGTATACATGAAAATTTTTATTATCCCAATACTCCTTTTTTATTGCTCTCCTATTATCGCACAACGCTTTTACGAGTACCAGGATACACGAAAAAAAAATGAGTCTTTTGCAAAATTTCCAAAGATTCAAACAAGAACAGATCTTGCTACTTTCACTTTATCGGGCATTGGCGACGCTGTTGGAAATGAAGAATTGAAGAAGATTCCCTTTACGAATTTTGGATCAGACTATATGAATTTCGCAGGCGATAATATCACCGCACATATTCAGCTTTCAACCTTTGATGCAGCAAAACATAAACTGGATTATGATGAAAAATATTTAATACGCATCGACAGGAAAACCTACTATGGAGATTACGGCAAACTGCCACATACATTTATAAGCAATATTATTTTAACAATAAATGGTGATAGCATTGCTATTCCGCCCCAGGCTTATGTCGATCTTTACAACGTGAACCTTACTTATACAGATAAGGGCGCTCAACGATCCCGGAATGGAATTTATAAATCAAAAGATGGCCACAGAATTTACCTGTATCTTTTTTGCAAGGATGCTACCGGTAGTTATGAAGTAACGTGGATAATCCAGGATAAAATATATTTGCGCCGCGTGCTTGATTATGGTTTTATGTAACTGCTACGATTTGCAGAATTGGTATTTAAGCTAACCTAAACTTTCTGCCTTATGTTAGAATACCTGGTTACTGGAACAATCTTCAGCCTGATAAAAAATGGAATTATTTTAGTGATGAATTTTCTATGCTAAAAAAATCAAACATTCTTTATTTAAGCAGGTTTGCTATTATTGCGGCTGTTTTATATTGTATACCGGTTGCATTCTTTTTAAAAAATGAACAATATTCTCAAACCTGGCTCTTGTACGTTGGTAATGCCCTTTTCTTAATCTCCCTTTTTGTATTTGGAACTATCTATGCGGTTAAAAAAAGTGAATCCACAAAATCATATAATGGGATTATCGTTACAATTTTGGGTGTTGTTTTCTCCTGCGTTTTAGTTTTTTTGTTGATCTTCATTTTTGCGCCGGGTATTTTCAATATCGGTTCTTCAAAAGATATACTCCAGCAAACTCCTGCTGCTGTTGGTACAAGTAATAGTCAGGGAATTTTATTCTTTTTATTTGCAGATGCTATAATAGGTAATTTTTCTGCGGGTTCCTTTTCAGCACTATTAACGAGAAGTAAAGCTGAAGAGGAAAAACTCCCCGGATAGTCTTCTTAAATTTTAAGTGACGAATCTTTTGTAACATTATGGCATGATTATTATGTATTCAAATTAAATTCTCACAATGAATAAATTTATCAGGGCATTAATTGCGGGCTGGGGTGCAAAAAAAATAGGTGGCGGATGTATAAGTACGATAATTGTCTTCATCATTATCTATTATGCATTAGGCACCTGCAATTCACATGCAGCACAAAAGATAGTTCCACAAAAAAATTCAAGTATTAAAGCGGCAGTACCTACCGCCGCAAATTCAGTTCCCTTACATACGAAAGATTAATGCAGTAATTTTTATTATAGGTTTATACCGCCCGAGGCCTCGATCCTTTGACCGGTAATCCATCCCGCTTCTTTCGAACATAAAAATGCAATGATGCCACCGATATCTTCTGCCTGTCCTACTCTTCCCAATGCAGTTAAGGAAGCCATAGCCTTCTTCCTGTCGGGGTTATCGCGGTTTGCACCATCATTAAAATCAGTTTCAATGGGACCGGGTGCAACTACATTTACTGTGATACCTCTTGCACCTACTTCTTTAGCAAGATATTTTGTAAATACTTCTATTCCTCCTTTCATGGAAGCATATATTGAATAACCGGGGACGCAAAACCTGGTGGTTCCCGTGGATATATTAATAATTCGCCCGTTGCTATTTAACATAGGTAACACAGCCTGTGTAAGAAAATAAACGCTTTTGAAATGAATGTTCATGAATTTATCAAAGTCATTTTCTGTAACTTTTTCAAACGGAATTGTAGCGCCTATGCCGGCATTGTTTACCAGGAAATCAAATTTATCCACCTTCCATTTGATTTTCAATAGCTCTGCAACACTTCGTAAAAAGGATGGTAATGATTTGATATCCGATACATCAAGTTGCAAGGCAGCAGCTTTTTGGCCGAGGCCTTCGATTTCTGCAACTACAGCATCTGCCAATTCCTTATTTGAATTATAAGTAATTATTACATCGTTTGCTTTTGCTGCCAGGCATAATGCCATGCTCTTTCCCAAACCACGGCTGCCACCGGTTATTAATGCGATTTTATTTGATGACATAAAATTATCTGTTAGTAAATTTTAAACAAAAGTAACGACAGAAGGTTTAGTAAATTTATGTCCCGAATCGATTGCAACTAATTTGGAAAGAATTTATATGAACCACGTGTCAAATAAAATAGAACTTATTAAAGGAGACATTACACTAATAGAGGTTGATGCTATTGTAAATGCAGCAAATACTTCCCTCCTGGGAGGTGGTGGCGTTGACGGCGCCATTCATCGTGCCGGTGGAGCAAGCATTATTAATGAGTGCAAAAAAATTATTGCAAAGCAGGGTGGCTGTAAAACAGGCGAAGCTGTGATCACAACTGCAGGTAATTTACCTGCAAAATTTGTTATCCATACGGTGGGCCCGGTTTGGAATGGCGGACGAAACGGGGAAAAAGAAAAGCTTGAAAACTGTTACCGGAATTCTCTTCAACTTGCTGAGGATAACGACTGCAGGTCAATTGCGTTCCCTGGTATAAGCACAGGAGTTTACAGGTTTCCAAAAAATGATGCGGCGAAAATAGCAGTAAAAACAGTTAAGGGTTTTTTGTCTAAGCCCCGAAAGATTGATAAGGTACTATTTGTTTGCTTTGATGAGGAATACTTTGCCTCTATGATCCGGCAAATGAACGAGATGTAAAAGTCTGGGTATTAAAACAGGTCTTTTTTCCCTTTGGTGAAAATAAATTGGTAGGAAACCTTTTTAAGTTGCTGACTGAGTAACTTATTGGCCAGCATTTTATTTACTTTATTTTTGACCAACAATGCAGATGAAGGCTTTTTTACAAATAATTCTTTTAGCTCGTGAACCTGTCCTGCGGTTGTCCACTCCTCTATTCCAACAAACCAAACCAGGGTTTCCCTTTTAATTGATTTGCTTTTTAATTGTTGAGTAGTAAAAGGGCCTAGTTCGTTTTCTCCATCCTTAATGAAATAGTATGTCATAAATAGTGATTGTGGTTTCAGGGAATTCTTTTTATACAACGCAAACAGGTATCATATTATTTTCTTTTGAATAGTTGCAAACACTAATAAGCAAAAAAATATCGATGGTATTCGCTCGAAGTAAAAAATGACCACAACCGGTAAAACATTTTCTAACTTAATTTTGTTCTTCATAAAAACATATGAGGCATGACTTTTAAATTAATAATAGTTGGTTTATTTACCATTTGCGTTGCATCTGCTTCCTGTAATAACCAAAGCAATACTACTACTGAAACCAGTTCGAATAAAGATTCTGTTGAAATAAGGCCGGTAGCAATAAAAGAAGAGCCGGTAAGCTATAGCGTGGACGGCAAAACGTTTAATGGATACGTCACCTTCGATTCTAACCAGGTAGGTAAGAGGCCTGCTGTGCTGGTTGTGCATGAGTGGTGGGGATTAACTGATTATCCACGCAGCCGTGCAAAGCAACTTGCAGAGCTTGGCTATGTCGCAATGGCTGTAGATATGTACGGCGATGGAAAAACAGCGGAAGATCCGAAGGGGGCAGAATCTTTAGCTACGCCTTTTTACAAAGATCCTTCTCTTGCTAAAACAAGGCTTGATGCTGCTATCAATAAATTAAAAGCTTTTCCTCAAGTTGACACCACTAAAATGGCAGCTATCGGGTACTGCTATGGCGGATATATCGTTTTGAATGCAGCAAAACTTGGAGCTGACTTAAAGGGCGTAGTAAGCTTTCATGGAGACTTAAGCGGGGTACCAGTAAACAAAGATTTATTAAAAGCAAAAATACTGGTATGCCATGGGGACTCAGACCAGTTTGTAAACCCGGAAGTAGCAGGCTTTAAAAAGTCCATGGATTCGGCAGGGGTAGATTATACATTTAAATCTTATGCAAATGCGACGCACGCATTTACGAATCCTGCGGCTACAGAAAAAGGAAAGAAGTATAACATGCCGATTGAATACAACGCGGCTGCCGATACCGCCTCATGGAACGATATGAAAGATTTCTTTAAAAAAATATTTTAAGATATTTTACTTTACTAAAGCCCCCCTAATTGTAGGGTTCGTTTGTATCTACTTTCATAACACTTTGGGCAAGATAAAATGCGTAGCTGATTGATTGTTTTGGAAAATAAATTTGAATAAAACGGGTCATCCCGATAAATTCAAATACTTACCCACATTGGATTAGAAGATGTGAACAGTTATAAAAAAGCCTCACAATGGCACAAAAAGTGCGCAAAGTGAGGCAGCAAAATAACTGTTCAAATGTACTACAACCCATTGTTT
>JBBSPK010000099.1:0-11824 GCA_038258875.1 Chitinophagales bacterium | reverse complement strand
TAATAAAAAGAATAGATGACATGGGGGGTAGTGTAAATGCCATTGAACAAGGTTTCATGCAAAATGAAATTGCAGCAAGCGCATATGCTTACCAGAAAAAAATAGAGTCAGCTGAGAAAATAATTGTTGGCGTAAACTCGTTTACAGTTGAACAGGGGATTGCACCGCCGTTGTTTAGTATAAATGACAACATAAGGGTAGTGCAAACCGGTAAATTGAAAAAACTACGGGCTAAAAGAGACAATGAAAAAGTTGGCTCTTGTTTAAAAAAAATTAAGGAGCATGCAACTAATAATAATAATTTAATGCCTGTAGTGATAGATGCGGTGGAGAATTATTGCACCTTGGGAGAAATTTCAGATTCTTTAAGAACCGTTTTTGGCGAGTACAAATAATTTGAAAATAATTTTATGAAATTCTTTCTACTCTTAATCCTCATGGGCTCGTTGCAGGTAAATGCTCAAAAGTATGCCCTGCTTGATACGCATCTTGCCCAGCCAATCGCATATACCAATACGGTGACCTCTGCCGATAAATTCAACGGGCTATTTCCTGTTGAAAAAAAAATGCTCCCGGAATTTATTAAGGCTCTCGAGGAGATTCAAAATAAACTCACTTCAAAAGGGGCCTTCGGCGAAGCAAAGCAGTACACAATTGGTTGTACAAAATTTACCGGCCTAACTGTTCCTCTTGCTTCGGGTGACAGGATGGATTACGTGGTTACATCGACGTGTAACGACGTAAGAATCTCCATGCATCTTTGCGATGCAAAAAGGAGTAATGCCAACAATGTATTTTTTATAAAAACCTACATAAAATATATCCAGGAATTTCTCAAATAATTTATCTCTTCTTAAATAAATAATTATCAATCTTCCCTGAAGCTCCTGGAGCGGTTTACTCTTAGATCCCTTAATATGGGTGACTTGGGACTGATATTTATGCTGAAAGAACGGTACTGTCCTACAGGCTGAAGTGATATTGACATTTGCCAACAATGCATATCTCTTGAAATACTTACAGAAACACCGTTAAGCTGCCCTAAAGTGATATTGTAATATCCATTCATTCCCATTTGCCATTTAGGTGTAAGGTTTAGCGTGCCTCCAATTGTTGAGGTTTGGGAAACCTGGTTTTGAAACCCCACATAAGTACGAAACACTTTTGTAAAGGACAGTGCATAAGAAAAATTAACCGACCATGGAATGTTAAAGTCTGCGTACTCGCCGGGATTATTTCTTACATAAGCAAGTTCACTGTTATATTGGTCTTGTGTATAACCTGGGTCATTGATATAATCACCTGGCTGCACCTCCGGTTTAGTTGAGCCCGTTTTTTTATTTCCTCCCTGCAGTTGTGTCGATAGCGAAACCATGCCATTCGATAGTCGTCCTAATGAAAATGGTTTTCGTTGCCAAAGGAATTGATCAACTCTTTGGCCCTGTCCATCCACATCGTAGGGATCAATTGTTGCACTGGCTGTAATATTTATTTTATTAAAAAGATTACTTCTTGCAGATAACTGGAATGGGCTGAATTTTAATGAATCCGCGAAAAAGTTATAACTGCCCGTAATGCTGAATCCATCAATTATTGAAATCTTTTTCAGCGCATTTTCCCCGGTATCTTTTTTGTTACGCACTTTCATTGAAATATTGTTATCTATCCCGAACGTAAGGCCACCAAATCTTCCCGGGGCGTAGGGAGAAAATATATTTTTTTCAAAAACAGAAAACAGTCTTTTTCTGTCGGTCGTATCAACATGCTCGTAATAGTAATTATTTTTATTAAAATCCGGCTTATAGCTTAGGCCAAGGGTAGGGGTTATTTCATGGCGTATTGCCTGAATTTTTGCATTTTTATTTTTTGCGGTTATTAACCCGAAAATTCTTGTAGAAATACCCAGGCTAAAAGACATTTGCCTTGCCGTGTAAAATCCTTTTTGAATCGTGGTGTCTAATCTTCTCTTAACCGGATCCCATTTGTGATAAACCTTGTTCTGATACCAGGTTTCATCATAACTAATTCCGGGGCCAACCTGGAAGGCGCCAATTTGTGGAAGAGACAGGGAGATGGGGAATGAATGATGCGCACCAAACTGCAACGTGTCTGCAATTTGACGGAATATATGAGGAAGGGTATCATAAAATGAAAAAAGACTTTTTGCATTTCCATTATAGGCTATGCCAAGATTCTCATACCATTTGGGTGTACCCACAAATTCTTTTTTCCTGAAAGGGTAAATTGTTTGAACGTTGAATCCCACATCAGGCAGGTTTACGTTGATGATTTTTAAATTCGTGTTCTGGTTATGGTTTGCGGTTACCGTTAAATTATAGGGCTTGCCAATCCATGTTTTCGAATAAGAGATTGACGATGTTAACTGGTTACTGAAATTTCTGTATGGATTATCGGGAACATATGAATTATAACTGCTGCTCCCTGCATTTACACTTGCCGAGAAACTAACTCCTGGCCTGGCTTTACTATCAGTACTGTGGCTCCACGAAATATGATAGCTTTTATTTACCGAATAATCGGGGTCCCCACTAAAATTGTATTTATATCTTTGTATGTCCAATGAAAAATTTCCGGCATACCGGTATCGTTTATAATAACGCGGATTGATATTAACTGTCCATGTGCCATAGGAATAAATATTTGTTCGTAGCTGAACATCCCAGTTGTCATTAATTACTTTATAATATCCCAGCCCCTGTAAGCCAAGTCCCAGTTGTTCATTGGACGTGAAAGTGGGAGTTAAGATACCGGAATGCCGCCCCTGGCTTAATGGATAAATACCAAACGGAAAATAGATTGGGATAGGCACACCTTCAAACTCCGGGTGTACCGGTCCGGTAATGGCCACTTTATTGTTTATGAATTTTATCCTGTTACTTATAAAGGCAAAATGCGGTGTATCAAGGTTGCACGTGGTGAAACGGCCACGCAGCGCATAAAAAACGTCATTATTAATTTTTTTGATAACCTCTCCGTAAACATACATTTCTCCCTGTTGCGTATAGGTGCTTTTAGTGAGCCCCTTTCCACTTTTCATATTAAAAGCAATAGTATCGCTTTGAGAAAGGAAATCAGCTTGTTTATAGGTAGGCATTGAAATAACCTTCCCGGTGCTGTCTCTTTTTATAGATGCCCGAATATTTCCTGTTTCCTGGTCAAGAGAAATTATGGGTGCTGTAAGGTCATTGTCTTTGTACAGGGTGTTGGCCTTCTTCCCGTATAACGTTATTGTTTTTGCGGGAACATCAAGCACCATAGAATCCTCGGCGGTATATTCTATTACGGTATCGGGAGCATTTGCCGAGCTTATGTATTTGAGGGTATCTGCAGTTTTAAGAAACCCCGAGGTATCTTTTTTTGGAAGAGAATCAATATTTATAAGCGAATCAATTTTCGCAAGTGAGTCCACGTTTAAAAGTGAATCAACATTTTTTTTTGGAACCGTATCAACCACTGAAACAATTTTTACTCCTAAGCTGTCGTTTGAATAGTTTAGCTTTTTATCATCAGAAATATTTTTTTTATTTGAAGGAATTGTATCATGGGTTGAAGTTAAAAAAGTGTGAAATGAGGAATAGAAAGAATCTTTATCCCTACTTTGAACCGTCAGTATAAAAAGCATCGCTGATACTGCAATAGCTGTTATATATTTTGGGGTAACTTTGTTTTTGAGGTTCATAGCAGTAGTAAACAAAAATAGAGATATTCCCATTAAGGATTTGTGAAGATTATTAAACCAAAATTGCCGATCCCATTAAAAACTGATTAATTCCATGTGTGTTTTAAAAAAATCATTTCTTTTCTTCCTTTTTTTCATTTCAATTATTTCGCTGTGTTTGGTTTCCCATGCACAATCTGGTAAAAAAATAAAAACCATTATTGTAGATGCAGGACATGGCGGTAGCGATAACGGGGCATACGGAGAATACGAAGGTTCCTTAAATTCAAAAGAAAAAAATATCACTCTTGCAATTTCTCTTAAGCTGGTTGCAGAATTAAAGAAGCAAATGCCGGGAGTCCAGATCATCCCAACACGTACAACCGACATTTACCAATCGCCAAAAGAAAAAGCCCAGATTGCCAATGATAATCACGGTGATCTTTTTGTATGTATTCATGCAGATGCTGTTGTTCTCAAAACAGGCTCACGCATTTTAGGATACCGTACGGAAAAATATAATACTGTAAAATATGTGGGAAAAGGAAAAAAGAGGAAAAAAATAATAACGCCCCATACCCGGGAGGTAGCAATCAGGCAATACTATAAAATACCAACCGAAAGGAAGGGAACCAGTACCTGGATATTTGCATCACATAAAACCGATGATAAAATAAAAGCAATGGAAAAGAGTGACCTGCTCTTTACAACCGATGCAAATGACAGTACCCTCGAGATTAATGAGGATAGCCCCGAATGGCGTGCCAAGGCATTATTATATACACAGAACTATTTTAAGAGAAGCTATAAGCTCGCATCTGTAATCCAGGAAGATATTGACAGCATAGGTCGTATAGACCTTGGTGTTCATCAGCGCCAAAAAGGTATTTGGGTATTGCAGGCAACGCAAATGCCTGCGGTATTAATTGAAACCGGTTTTATCGCAAACTATGACGATGAGCGATATCTTAACAGTGAGAAGGGCCAACAACAAATCGCAGAATCCATTACACGTGCACTTATAAAATACAAGAACCAGGTTGAAAACCCGCAGGGTTATGCGAATACTACAGAAGTATTAGATTCTAAATAAATATTCCCGGGACGACTTATTTTCTCCAGATACGCTCAATAATTTCATAAAGCTGAGATTGAAGGCCTTGTGCCAATAAAGATTACTATTTTCGCAATATTGTTTTTTTGAATCCTGTTAAACCAGAACGAATGGCCTGTTTGATTACCAAATGAAAAAATATGAAAATCAATAATGAAACGAAAATTGGTGTGATGGCGGTAGTTGGGATTGTATTGCTTGCACTAGGTTTTAATTTTCTCAAGGGCAAAAGTATCTTTAAAAAAGACAAGCACATTTATGCTGTTTACCAGGATGTGCAAGGGCTTACAAAATCAAACCCGGTTGTAATTAATGGCTTACAAATTGGAAGGGTCGAAAACCTTGATGGAGGTAAAGATATGAAGCACATTGTAGTAACTGTTACGCTTACAAAAGATATTAATATTCCGGACAATTCACTCGCGGTGATAAATCCCAACCTGCTTGGCAGTACTTCATTAGAGATACAATTGGGCAGTTCGTCCAGGTTTTTAAAAAATAACGACACATTACTGACCACCCTTAGTGGCGGCGCTTTTGATGAGGCATTAAAATTAATAAACCCGGTTTTGTATGAAGTGCGCAATGCGGTAAAGTCATTGGACTCGGTGTTGCATGTTGTAACCGGTGTTTTTGACCCCGCTGCCAAAAACAATATCAAGGGCATTCTTGCAAATCTAAATACGACTACTGCATCTTTTGCATTGTCAGCAAAATCTTTGCAGGAAATTTTGAATACACAAAATGGGGCGCTTTCCAGTTCATTAAATAATGTAAGTGCTTTTACAGCCAACCTCAATTCAAATAATGAAAAGCTTAACGATATATTGGAGAACGCAAGAAAGGCTTCCGCTAAATTTGCAGATATAGATTTAAAAAATACATTGGATACTTTAGGAATAGCGGTAAATAATTTTAAAAGGGGTTCCGAAAAAATTAATAGCAAGGACGGCTCTCTTGGCTTGCTTTTAAATGATAAGGCATTATATAATAACCTCCAGTCTACAGCGAATAAATTAAATATCCTTCTCGACGATATAAGAGTTCATCCAAAACGCTATGTGAATGTTTCTGTGTTTGGCAAAAAAGATAAGGGGAACTATATCACAGCCCCGTTGCTTGACGACACATTAAAAGCGGTTAAATAACAGGGATGATCACCTCAGCAAAAATTGCTTTCTTAATTATTTTTATCCAGATAAGTTTCGTTTCATTTGCCCAGGTTGCACCTCCACCGGTTCAAGCTGCAAGTGACACGGTAAGAGAATTTGAAATTATACGTGGCCCCAGCATGCGCAGTATTTATATCGATTCCGTAACTACTTTACAAACAATAGCCGGCGGAGCGATAGTAAAACAAGGCACTACAATTTTCAATGGTGATAGTATTGTTATAAATCCCACAACTCATATAGCGGAAGCTTTCGGTAATGTGCATATAAACCAGGCGGATAGCGTACAAACTTATGCCCAGTATCTCAAATATATCGGAACAGAAAAAATTGCTTACCTCAAAAAAGATATACGGCTTAATGATAAAAAGAGCACGCTCTTTACCCAGGAACTTGATTATAATTTAGGAACAGGTATTGGAAATTACCACCATGGAGGAAAAGTTGTTAATGGAAAAACCACGATCACGAGTAAAGAAGGAACTTACTATTCTGATACCAAAGATGTTTATTTTAAAAATGATGTGGAAGTAACGGAGCCAAAAAACCACGTTCTCACCGATTCACTTTTATATAACATGGAATCGCAGGCATCAAACTACATGGGAAATACTTATATAAAAAATGATGAAGTAGATATTTATACCACGCAGGGTACCTATGATTCCAATACAGGTAATGCTCTTTTTACAAGCCGGACAACTGTAAAAGACAGTAGCGGCAGGGTTTATATCGCAAACAATATGGCGCTTGACAATCAATCGGGCAATGCACAGCTTGAAGGCAATGCACTCGTAAAAGATTCGGCAAATGGATATATCGTTTTTGGAAACCAGATTTTTTTAAATAAAAAAAACAATTCATTTCTCGCCACAAAAAAGCCTGTGTTGATCATAAAGCAAAAAAATGATAGCATTTATGTTGCTGCTGATACGATATTTTCCGGTTATACAAGCAGTATAAAAAACGAGGACAGGCTTCTTAAAAAAGATTCGGTTATAACGGTTGATTCATTAGAGGCACAGGTAAAAACAGATAGTTCAATTATTGCCGATTCAACGAAGGGATCAACGCGTTTTAAAGAAAAAATAAAAAGCGATTCCGCAAATATAATTCCTGCGGTCCCTGATTCTTTACAAAAGAATTTGCCTTTTAAAGAAAATATTAAAAATGACTCCGAAAAAATAGTTACCCAAACTCCCGATTCCTTGCAAAGGAATCTACCCTTAAAAGAGAATATAAAAAATGATTCGGCAAAAATAATTTTGCATATTATAGATTCTTTGAAAAAGGCCAAAAGTGGGATTCAAAATCCTCCTGATTCCGTTGCACTCACCAGGGAAAACCAGGATTCGGCAATGCTTGATTCGAATTTGGTAAAGCCTCCTGCATCTCCAATAAATAGTTTCGATTCCTTGCAAATTCATACCGATAGTACCAATAAGCCGGATTCTGCAGTAAGATATTTTCTTGCTTTTCATAAAGTAAGAATATACAACGATTCGCTGCAAAGCGTTTGCGACAGTCTTTTCTTTTCGGCAAAAGATTCTGTCTTCAGGCTTTATTATGATCCTATTATTTGGAGTGGCCGAAGCCAGATAACAGGAGATACTATTTTCCTATATACAAAAAATAAAAAAGCCGAAAGGTTATATGTTTTTGAGAGAGGTATGATTGTAAACAAAACAACGCAGGGATTTTATAACCAGATGGCGGGAAAGACAATAAATGGTTATTTTAAAGATGGCGCAATTGATTACATGCGGGTGAGAGGCTCACAGTCGCAAAGTATTTATTATGCACAGGATAAAGACAGTGCTTATGTAGGAATGAACCGTGCCACAGGCGATGTTATCGATTTGTATTTTAAGAATGATGATCTCATTAAAGTACTTTTTGTAAATGATATAAAGGGGAAATTTTTCCCAATGAAGGATATTCCCGAAGACCAACGGTTCTTGAAAAATTTTATCTGGCTCATTGATAAACGGCCTAAAAATAAACTGGAACTTTTTGAATAATAAATCGTGCGTAGTAAATGGAGAGTGTTAAGCCGTTAGTGATTTCATCAAGTCAATTGTCATTTGGGAAATTCATAAAGTGACACCTGTATCTTTCATCGCTTTTCATCAGTTAGTTTCAAATCTGGTAAAATAGAAACAATCATTAGTACTACAGAACTTAATATCAGCAGGTAAAAACCAAATTGTTTTTGCGGACAATAGGTATTATAACAGCCTGTAAAGAGAATATACGTTTTTATCAAATACCCAATGTTGAGGGCTGCAAAAAAAATATGGGTTCGTTTAGCCCATATTTTATCAAGATAGATTAACAGGAATGATATAACTCCAAAAAAAGTAAAAAAAATTCCAGGCTTACCGTAAGAATTTTTTTCAGAAAAAAAACCAGTAAAACTTTTATTAAGATCGGCATAGTAAACCCAGGGTAAAAAACAGCTTATGATTAAAAGCACACATGCCATCCATCCAATCAATTTATAAAATTTCATAAATTAAAACTCCTAAAAAATTATTTAATGCGGGTAACACGTTTATTATCCCTGCGAATTAAGTGCGCAAAAATATGTTTTTAAAAATTTATAGGTTCATCTTTTAATTATTCCTCTTTTAATAAAAGCAGTACAATAAAGTACCTGGTAAGATGGCAACCTTTCAGGCACAAAACACGATATACAGTCGATAGGTTCATAATGAAAGGGAAGTTAAAAAAAAACATTTTCATTTTTTTTATAGCAGTCGTGTCGGTTGCATTTGTTGCCGGTTATGTCATGTGGAATAAGCCACACAAAAGTGTTAAGGACGCAACGGCAGTTAACATTGCCGCAACTGATTTATATAAAATTTTTACTACTGATTCTCTACTGGCGAAGTCAACTTATTTAAATAAGGTTCTCCTTGTTTCGGGCGAAGTAAAAGAAGTATCGCGAAATCAGCAGAATCAACAAATTATTCTTTTAGAAACAGGCATTCCCGGCGCATCGGTTAATTGTACCATGGAGGAACATGCCAATAATATAAAGAAAGGTGATACCATATCATTGAAAGGAATTTGCAGTGGCTACATAAGTGGAGATGTTGATATGGGCCTGCCTGGAGATGTTTTTTTAATACGGAGTTATTATTCATCCTGAAAATAAATTTTAATTATGGTAATAAAAAGGTTAATGATTTTGTTGTTCATATTAACGGTGATAAATATTAATACAAGGGCGCAGGTTTATTTTACAAAAAATGGGAACATATCATTTTTTTCCAGGGCGTCGCTTGAAAATATTAGTGCAGATAATAACCAGGTGATAAGTGTTCTCAACACAACAACAGGCTCGCTCCAGTTTTCGCTACTCAATAGTGCCTTCCATTTTCCAAAAGCAAAAATGGAAGAAGATTTCAATGAAGATTATATGGAAAGCAATAAGTATCCGAAATCAACATTCAAAGGAGTTATCACCGATATTGGTGACATCAGTTCTTTAAAAGATGGAAGCTATCCTGTAAATGTAAAAGGTGATTTGATGATACACGGCGTTACAAAAAATATAACGGCGCCTGGAACTATAACTATCAGGGATGGAAAAATTTCTGCGGAATCCACATTCAAAGTTTTATTAAAAGATTATAACATCAGCATTCCTTCAATTGTGATAAATAAAATTGCTGAAAATATTGAAGTAACAGTTAACTGCATTTACGAAAAAAAATAACTCACATGAAACTGGTAAAAATATTTTTGTTATCGTTTTTCCTGTTCCAAATTTCTGAAAAAAATATTGCACAGGATACAACTAACCTCGTGAAGGAATTGGAAAAGGAATCGTTTGACAATAAACCTGGATATACAACAGGTACATTTATGTCAACACGCATCGTCAATGGCCAATCGGTTGAAAATTTACCTGCACATGTTTTAGATGTAAGAATATCGCACAGGTTCGGACCGATAAGGAAAGGGATATATAATTTCTTTGGATTGGATTACTCTGCATTTAATGTGCGCATAGGTTTCGACTATGGAATTACCAACAATTTTATGGTTGGTGTTGGACATAGTGGTTGGCAAAAAACATATGATGGGTTTTTTAAATTGAAGCTATTAAGGCAATCTAACGGTGCGGTTAAAGTACCCGTAACTGTTTCATTTGTTCCAACATTTGCGATAAATACTGTTAAGCCGGGTGATCAATCTTTTGATCATACTTCCATTCCGCCTGATGCTGAAGTAAAAATGAGTGACAGGTTATCTTACGTATTACAGTTGCTTATTGGACGAAAATTTTCTGAAGGATTGTCATTGCAACTTATGCCCACGTTTATTCATGGCGATGCGGTTTCTTTCGATCATTTTAAAAACGGCGAATACAAGCGGGACATCTTTGCAGTTGGCATTGGAGCAAGGCAAAAAATTACCAAAAAAATGAGCGTGACTGCAGAATACTATTACCAGTTGCCCGACGCAGAGGCAACTATTGCAGGCAATGTATTCGCGGCAGGCATTGATATAGGAACAGGCGGCCATGTGTTTCAATTGCACTTTACAAATGCGCTGGGGTTAACCGAAAAGGCTTTCATTACTGAAACGCTTAAACATGGGCTTATTAGTGGAACGAGGTTTGGCTTTAATATTTCCAGGGTATTTCAACTAGGAAAAAAGCACAAGGATACTGACTGGAAAAAAAATTAGTTTATTGTCTGAAAGCGAAGAGCATTAAATAAGAGTCATCATGCGTACAATGCGATGACTAATCAAATTCAAATTTATTCAATTGTCAATTCTTTCCACACGCCCGCTTATCACCGTGGTAATCCCCACGTACAACCGGGCGCCGTTATTAGAAAAAGCAATTGCATCAGTCTTTGCTCAAACGTACAACAACTGGGAACTCATCGTAGTAGATGATGGTTCAACCGACAATACATCACAACTGGTGAAATCAATAGCAGACGCAAGAATCAGGATTTTGGAATTGCCGCATTGTGGTCATATTGGTCGCCTGTTCAATATAGGTGTTCGTGCAGGCAAAGGAGAGTGGGTTGCTTTTCTTGCTTCCGACGATGTTTGGATGCCAAAGAAACTGGAAGTACAATTGGGTGCATTATTGAGAAGCGGCTGCCGGTGGTGCTATAGTAATTTTGAATTGATGGAGGAATTCGGGAAAACAATTCCTCCGAAAGCCGGCATGTACCGGCCCTTATCGGGCTCAATCATAAAACAGTTGCTAACAACAGAAGCATCTGTTACCATGTGTTCTGTGATGTTGCAACGAAGCCTGTTTGAAGAGGTGAATGGTTTCAGTATTAATCCGCGGCTGCAGTACCGGGGTGACTATGAGCTTGGACTGAGACTGGCACTTAAGGCAAAAGTTATTGCTTTGCCGGACGTATTGGTTCGTGTGCTTGAGCATGGTGGGCGTTCAACTAACGGAATAAACGATGGCCATGAGCGAACTGCCTTCGCATATAAAATATTTTTAGATAACGAGCCCGAAAAAGATTTGAGATCTATTGCAAGGAAAAGACGTGGATCTCACATGGCAGAAGCTGCTTCACGCAACCTAAGTAATGGAAATTATGTTGCTGCCTGTAAACAATTTGCAAGCGCATTTGCCGGAGGAGCAGCGTTACATTCATGCCTTTCGGCGTTTTATCGGGGTATGAAAACCGGGATGAAATCAAGGCTTGCCACCAAACAGTAATTATTTTTTAAATGATGATTTGAAACAACTCGTAAAAAATATTTTTATTATTCTCAGTAAAGAAGAAAAGAGAAGATTTCTGAAACTTATAGTGTATGATGTGGTCATAAGTATTCTTGACATTTCTTTCCTTCTTTTACTGTTGT
>JBBSPK010000098.1:0-12165 GCA_038258875.1 Chitinophagales bacterium | reverse complement strand
TTATTTCATCTACAAAAGGTTTATGTAAATCTTTGGTAAGTTTTTCTATGTAATCATTGATGCTATTTTCTGTTGCAGGAAGATCCATACAACCGGCCTCGATCGATTTTTTTATTTCTCCCTGTAGTTCAGCAATGGAACCAATGCATTTTTCTTCTTCTCCGTCTCCGGGGGAATCATTATTTACTGTTCGCCAAACTGGTAAAGGAGTTCCCCAGAAACGGCTGCGGCTTAAGTTCCAGTCAACCATATTTTCCAGCCAGTTACCAAACCGGCCAGTGCCGGTCGAAGCTGGCTTCCAGTTAATAGTGTTGTTTAACTCGATCATTCTATCCTTTACCGCGGTGGTTTTTATAAACCATGCATCAAGGGGATAATAAATTATGGGTTTATCGGTGCGCCAGCAATGCGGATAATTGTGTTCATATTTTTCAACTTTAAACGCACGATTTTCTTTTTTTAATTTAACCGAGATGTCTATGTTCACATCCACGTAATGAGGATCATCTTTATAATTTTTTACAAACCTGCCGCTGAATTCACCCACCCCCTCAACAAATTTTCCTTCTTTATCGACAAGTGTTAAAATACCGAGATTATTTTTTTTACCGGCTTTGAAATCATCTGCACCAAAAGCAGGAGCAGTGTGCACTATTCCTGTTCCGTCTTCGGTCGTAACAAAATCTCCAATTATAACTTTAAAAGGTTGAGCGCCCGGGGTTATCTCCTGAATTTTCTCCAGGGTATTTGCTTCGGATGGAAGGAGTTGCTCGTATTCTGCTCCTTCAATTTGTGAACCCTTGAAATGGAGCGATATTTTATACGGAAGCTGTTTCTTTTTAACAAGAACCTCGAATTCACTCTTTAAATTGGGGGTATTTTGTTCTATGATATTTTTATCAGAACCTTTATCAATCCAATTTATTATTGCTTCATATAAATCAGTATTATTGCCTTCAGTCCATTCGTCAAGGTGCTCGGCAAAATATTTGTGTAATAAATTTTTCGCGAGAATTATTGCGCATGGTTTCCCGCTATATGGATTAAAAGTGCGTACAAGAACATATTCAATGTTGGCTCCAACCGTTAATCCCAAATTTGAAGGTAATGTCCATGGAGTAGTTGTCCATGCAAGAAAGAAAAGTTCATCGCTGTTGGCAGCTTCAAATAAAAAAGCTGATTTTTCATTTCTCACGGCCCTAAACATTGCCACTACACTTGTGTCTTTTACATCTTTATAAGTACCTGGCTGATTTAGCTCATGAGAACTTAAGCCGGTGCCCGCCGCCGGCGAGTAGGGTTGTATGCTAACACTTTCATAGAGATACCCTTTTTTGTATAATTCCTTCAGGCACCACCATAATGTCTCGATGTACTTATTTTCAAAGGTTACATACGGATTTTCCAGGTCAACCCAATACCCCATCTTTTGCGTTAGCTCATCCCATTTGTCTTTAAATTTAAGAACTTCTCTTTTACAGGTTTCATTATATTCTTCAACGGATATTTTTTTGCCAATATCTTCCTTGGTAATCCCTAATAATTTCTCAACTCCTAATTCCACCGGTAATCCATGCGTATCCCATCCTCCTTTTCGTTTTACCTGGAAACCTTGCATAGTTTTATAGCGGCATACAAGATCTTTCAAAGTTCTTGAAATCACATGATGGATGCCAGGCATACCATTAGCACTGGGCGGGCCTTCGTAAAAAACGAATGGCAGACATCCTTCACGAATACTTACACTTTTTTCAAATGCATTTTCCTTTTCCCAGGTATTAAGGATTTCATCTGCAATGGCTGTTAAATCCAATTGCCTGAATTCAGGATATTTTCGCTTCATTTTACTCACCATTCAATACTATAAAAAAGATGCAAAGGTAATAATTAACACGTGACAATTTTGTTTGCGGTATTAGTTCCTGCTAATAGCCTCTTTGTGTAGAATATTACACAAATCCAAGGTGTTTAAAATTTTTCATATATAATTAAATACTGTTAACCAGCTTATCGTATATGTAATACACATAGTTAACACCTAAAATAAAAAGGTTAGATAAAATTGCTGCCGGGCGTGCCTTTGGCACAATATTCGAATTTTAAAGGGTACACACTTATGTTTAAAAGCATGGTGGCCGTTGCTAACGGAAAAACCCTGATACTTCTTCTTTAGCTTAAAGATATTATGATGCTTTTGCTGGTCTAGGGATTTATTAGGGCGGGCGGAGGAATTTTTCTCCGCCCATTTTTTATCTACTTTTATAATAGGTTTCTAACATTACTAATTGAAGAAGCTCTCAACTGCCTTAATCGTATCATTTATGTCATCATTATTCAGCGTATTGCTGAGGAACCAACTTTCATAAGCTGACGGAGGAAGATAAATTCCATTTGAAAGCATGTGGTGAAACAATTGATTAAACAACTGTATGTCAGCTTTAGAAGCGGTTTCAAAATCAATAACATCATTATCGGCAAAATGCAGACTTATCATGCTGCCCAGCCGGTTAATTCGATGCGATATTTTTTTATTCTCCAAAACTTCATGAATTCCTCTTTCCAGGAGTGCACACTTATCATCCAGTTCATTATACACTGAGGGATTATTTTTTAATTCTGTCAACATTGTAAATCCGGCAATCATGGCGATGGGATTACCGCTTAATGTGCCGGCCTGGTAAACATTTCCTAATGGGGCAACGTGTTGCATGATTTCTTTTTTCCCTCCGAAAGCTCCAACTGGCAAACCTCCGCCAATTACTTTACCATAAGTGATAAGGTCTGCATTAATATTCAATTTTTCCTGTGCACCACCGGCAGCCAAACGAAAACCAGTCATAACCTCATCAAAAATGTAAACGATATTTTCTTCATTGCATAGTTTTCTCAATCCTTCTAAAAATCCAGGTAATGGTAAAATGCAGCCCATGTTGCCACAAACGGGCTCCACTATTATTGCCGAAACTTTTCCTTTATTTTCTTCAATTAGTTTTTCTACGGCAATTAAATCATTATAAGGAGCAATAAGCGTATCATTTGTTACGCCGGCTGTCACGCCAGGTACCGTTTGAATATTTAACGTGGCAACACCACTTCCCGCCTTTACTAAAAAACAATCCGCATGACCATGATAGCATCCATCAAATTTTATTATTTTGTTTTTCCCGGTGTATCCTCTTGCCAATCTAACGGCACTCATACACGCTTCTGTTCCGCTGCTAACCATCCGTATAAGATCTACATTCGGTACCATACCTTTAATTAATTCTGCCATTTCAGTTTCTAATTGAGTAGGCGTACCAAATGAGGTAGAATCCAAAACCTTTTCCTGTATTGCTTTTATAACCGGCTCGTAAGCATGCCCTAAAATCATAGGCCCCCATGAATTAATATAATCTATGTATTTATTTCCGTCTTCATCGTACATGTAAGCACCCTTTGCAGATTTTATAAATACAGGAGTTCCGCCAACACTTTTAAAAGCCCTTACCGGGGAGTTTACACCACCGGGAATTGATTCCTGTGCTCTTGAGAAAAGTTGTTGACTGCGATTTCTTGTGTAGTCCATATTGCTATTGTGAAAATTAGAAAATGAAAAAAGAGATTTGCTGTCAATTATGACAACAACTTCACTGCGTCTTTTGCAAAATAAGTTGCAATTAAATCTGCGCCCGCTCTCTTAATAGAAGTGAGGCATTCAATAATTGCTTTGTCTTCATTAAGCCAGCCCATTTTTGCAGCGGCTTTTATCATGGCATATTCGCCACTTACGTGGTAAGCGCTAACGGGAAGGGTTACACTATCTTTTACTTCGCGGATTATGTCAAGATAAGCAAGAGCGGGCTTTACCATAATGATATCGGCACCTTCTTCTTCATCCATTAATGCTTCTTTTATTGCTTCCAGCCTGTTTGCAGTATCCATCTGGTAAGTCTTTTTATCACCAAAGCCAGGAGCAGAATCCAACGCATCTCTGAACGGCCCGTAAAAGCATGAGGCATATTTAGCGCTATATGCCATGATACCTGTTTTTGTAAAGTTATTTTGCTCAAAAGCTTCGCGAATAGCGCCAATTCGGCCATCCATCATATCGCTTGGTGCAACAAAATCGGCTCCTGCCTTTGCATGGCTAAGGCTCATTTTTACTAAAGCTTCAACAGTTGGGTCATTAACTATTTCGCCATTTTCTACAATACCATCATGTCCGTAAGAAGAATATGGATCCAATGCAACATCTGTCATTACCAACATTTCGGGTACTGCATCTTTTATAGCTTTAATACTCCGCTGCATTAATCCATCGTCGTTCCATGCTTCTTTCCCCGTATTATCTTTTAATTCATCGGGCGCTTTAATAAACAGCAATACACTTTTAATTCCGAGGCTCCATAATTCCCTAACTTCTTTTATTGTGCCATCAATAGAACATCTATAATATCCTGGCATGGAGGGAATTTCAAAAGCAATATTTTCTCCTTCATCGATGAATAAAGGAGCGATAAAATCATTGGGAGTTAAC
Source organism: Chitinophagales bacterium (assembly GCA_038258875.1). GTDB lineage: Bacteria > Bacteroidota > Bacteroidia > Chitinophagales > Chitinophagaceae > Ginsengibacter. The sequence continues at coordinate 7,646 of JBBSPK010000098.1, read as the reverse complement.
ACAGTTTCTGCAATCAAACTTCTTACCGTAGACGATTGCCTGAGAATCCTGTTTCGTCGTTGTAAATACATATCGTTTAATTAAATCTAAAATTAAGACATCATTAATTCACCCATTCACGGGGATGAAGACATGCCTGCAAAACCTCATCTTCTTCACTGCCAGGGTTCGGTTGGAAATTGTATTCGAACCTAACTGTTGGCGGCAAGCTCATTAAAATACTTTCCGTTCTTCCGTTTGTTTTTAAACCGAATAATGTGCCGCGATCGTGAACTAAATTAAATTCGGTATAACGTCCCCTTCTTATTTCCTGCCACCTCTTTTGTTCCTCATTATAATTGCTGTTATTTCTTTTTTCTACTATCGGAATATAAGATGCAAAAAAAGCTTCGCCGCACGCTTTTCCAAAATTTATCCAAAAATTCACATCCTTATTTTCGGATGGTCTTTGATAATCATAAAAGATGCCGCCTATACCTCTTCGCTCTTCATTACGATGCCAGTTTACAAAATAATCATCGCAATCTTTTTTGAATTTTGAATAAAAAGAAGAATCAAATTCATCGCAAACATTTTTATAGGTTTGATGAAAATGCCTGGCATCTTCTTCAAATAAATAATAAGGTGTAAGATCGGTTCCCCCCCCAAACCAGCGATCGATTACTTCATCGTTTTCATTATATAATTCAAACATCCGGTAGTTACAATGAACTGTTGGAACGAATGGATTCGCAGGGTGTAAAACCACGCTTAACCCACAGGCAAACCATTTGGCTCCATTAATTTTTAATTGGGTGCGCATGGCTTCTGTTACCTCACCAAAAACAACAGAAGTATTTACACCTCCCTTTTCAAAAACATTTCCATCGGCTATGACCTTTGTTTTGCCACCACCTCCCTCTGCCCGTTCCCATTTATCTTCAATGAACTTTGACTTACCATCCGTTTTTTCCAATGCAATACAAATGCGATTTTGAAGATCTTCAATATACTCTATCCATGTTTCTTTAATACTCATTGGGTATAATAAAACTTGCTTATTTCAATAATTCAATATGCTTGTTCACCATTTACAACTCACACTTGTATTCCTTCACTGCATCTACAAAAGCTTTTGCATTATCAACCGGAATATTTGGAGTGATACCATGACCTAAATTTGCAATGTAACTTTGTACACCAAATTCATCAATCATTTCCTTCACCGCTTTTTTGATGTCAGCAACAGGCATTAATAATTTAGAAGGATCAAAATTTCCCTGTAGTGTAATTTTATTGCCAGTTAGCTCTCTTGCATTCTTTGGCGAGATACACCAATCTATGCCAAGACCCGCTGCGCTGCTTTTGCTTAAGTCATTCAGTGCATACCAGCTTCCTTTCGGAAATAAAATTACCGGGACAGCATTCTCTAATGCATCCGCAATTTGATTTAAATAAGGCTGTGCAAAAATTTTAAAATCCCCAGGACTAAGGCAGCCACTCCAGCTATCAAATACCTGCAACACATCGGCACCGGCTATTGCCTGCGACTTTAAGTATGCAATAGTGGTATCGGTTATTTTTTGTAATAGCTGATGTGCAAGATTTGGTTGCGTATAACAAAATTGTTTAGCTCTTTCCCATGTTTTACTTCCTTTGCCTTCTACCATATAACAGAGTAACGTCCACGGAGCGCCCGCGAAACCAATTAACGGAACACGCCCGTTTAACTCACGTTTGGTAAGTGATAACGCTTTGGTTACATAATTCAATTCTTCTTCCACATTATCGGTTATTAAAGCGTCAATATCTTTTTGTGTTGTGATTACTTTTGGTAAGCACGGGCCTCTGCCTTCTTCCATCAAGACCTCTACGCCCATTGCCTGTGGAATAACTAATATGTCAGAAAAAATTATTGCAGCATCAACGCCTATTTGATCAATTGGCTGTAATGTTATTTCAGTTGCGAGTTCAGGAGTTTGAACCCGGGTAAAAAAATCATACTTTTCTCTTAGCTTCATGTAAGCGGGAAGATAGCGGCCGGCCTGGCGCATCATCCAAACGGGTGGTCTTTCAACCTTCTCTTTTTTTAAAGCTCTTATTAATAAATCGTTCTTCAATTGCATTTATAAAATTTTTGATCTGCAGAAATATTCAATAGCCAGGGTTAGCAAATTTTCCTTGCCTGGCGTTTCAGCAATGATAACAGGTTGAGCGGTGAAATGTTTTACTTCCTTTGCAGTGGTAGTGCCGATTGCAAAAAGCTTTGTTGCATTAGTAATCGAATTTTCTGAGAAGAAACTTTGAACTGCGCTTGGGCTAAAAAATAGAATTCCATCATATTCAGTTAATATTTTTTTCGGCGCTTCTACTGTTTTATAAACGATAAGTTCTTCAACCCCGATTCCATTTTTTTTCAGCTTTTCAGGTAAATCTTCTCTTCGTTTATCCCCGCAAAAAAAAATGATATTTTTTAATGAAGAGTTTTTAAGCATCAAATCTGCGAGTTGATTCGCATTTTCCGCTGTCCCCGAAATATTTTGTTCTCCAAATATTTTTTGTAAAAGTTTTTTACTGGTGTTGCCAACACAATAAATATTCCATGATGGTTTGGAAGGTATGAATTTTCCTACCGCATTAACTGCATTCATACTTGTAAAAACCGCCGTGATATTTTGGCGTGAAAGTTCTTTTATTTTTTCTTCAATTGCATTGGTTATCATTTCTTCGGTTTCAATAAAAGAAACTTCATCTATTATAATGTTTTTCAAAGCTGCTTTTTTAATAAGCGCCTCATTTAATGGCCCGGTACTTAATATGTGAACTTTATTTTGCATTCCTGATACCGTAAATTATTTCTTTCGCCTCGTCATTTTTTAATAATTCCCTGCCGGCGATAATTCCTAAATCATTGCTGTCTTCAATATTTATTGTTTTTTCAATTTCAATTTTTTTCTTTCCATCAGTACTGCAAATATTTCCTTTAAAAACAACCGTATCATCTTTAACTTCTGCCAAAGCGCTTATCGGGGTGGAACATCCACCTAGTAAAGCTCTTAAAAAGTCACGCTCAATCTTTGCGCATAAAGCTGTGTCCGCATTGTTTACCTCATCACAAATTTTAAAAGAATTTTGATCGTTACTTCTGCAAACAATGGCAATTGTGCCTTGCGCCGGTGCTGGCAACATCCAATCAAGGTCTATCGAATTTTTTGGACGAAGCTGAATACGTTCAAGACCAGCTGCCGCGAAAATTGCACCATGCCAATTGTGTTCATTTACTTTTTGCAATCTTGTATTTACATTGCCCCGTAAATTTTCGAAGACTTGATTGGGATATTGGTGTTTCCATTGAGCCATCCTGCGGATGCTGCTTGTTGCTATTGTGGCGATGCTGTTTTTATCTTCTAAAAAAGTACAATCATTTTTATAGACAAAAATGTCTTTATAAGAAGCTCTTTCCAAAACAGCAGCTTGCAGTATTCCTTCAGCTAACTTTGTTGGTACATCCTTTAGAGAATGCACCGCTATATCGATACGATTATTTAATAGCGCTGCATCCAGTGATTTTGTAAAAATTCCTTCAACGCCCAATTCATATAACGGTGTAACAGTATCTGCATCGCCTTCGCTTTTAATAAAAATAAGCTCTGAGTCAGTACCATTTTTCTTTAAAAACTTTTGTACGAGCGTAGCCTGCCATACAGCCAATTGGCTGTCACGTGTCCCTATCTTTAAAGCGTGTTTCAATTCATGTGAAGGTAAGTGCTTAGTGCAGTAATGCATTGGCAACCTTTATTATTTTGATTGTACAATTGTATGGCCAGTGAAGATACTGCCTTATGAATTTTTTCTTCGCTGTATTCATTTGTAAAATGAATTTCGCTCAGTTCATACAATTGTGTTTTTACTTTACGAAGCAATGGATTATTGGATTGTCGGCGATACCAACTCATAAAGTTTTCAATGGTAGTATTTATGATTGTCATTGCCTTTGGAATTTCGGCCTGGCGAATTGAAATTGTTTTATCGAGAATAACAGAAATTTCATCAACGTTTAGAAGTAAAACTCCTGAAATGCTTTGTACTGTCGGATCGACATTTTGGGGTACAGAAAGATCTAAAATTAATCGCGGTTTATCTGTTGCAAAAAATGAAGGGTGTATGGTATAATTTTCCGCTGTAGAACTTACAATTATAATATCGGCATCATGTGCGTGTAATCCTAAATCTTTATAAGGAATAAATACGGCGTTGCATTCTTCCGCAAGCTTGCGGGCTTTTTCATCTGTGCGGTTTGTAAAAAAAAGTGACGCATCGGGCAGGTAAGATTTCAAATTGTGTCCTATATGGTTGCCAAATTTTCCGGCACCAACCAGCACTATTTTCTTGTCACGAACATCAGTAATTCTTTCTTTTATTATCTCGATGGCCGCATATGATACCGATACAGTTCCAGAACTTAATTTAGTTGTTGTTTTAATTTCTTTTGAAGACTGTAACGAATAATTTACGACACGTTCCATAAAACTGTTGAGGCAATTGTTCTCCTTCGCAAGTTTTGCGGATTGTTTTAACTGCGATAAAATTTCATAGTCACCGATTATTTGCGAATCAAGGCCCGCAGCTACTTTAAATAAATGCTCAACAGCTAACAACCCGCTGTATTGATAACCATGTTCAATAAATTCTTTCATATTGCCATGTGTATGAATGCAAAGCATTTCTATGAGTTCATGCGGATGGTCGCACATACCATAAATTTCAGTTCTGTTACATGTAGAAAGAACCATGCAGCCCGGAAACTTTTTTTCAATTGCCTGTTGCAGCACTAAAAGTGCCTGTCCAGGTAAAATAGAAAATCTTCCCCGTATACTGATATCGCTTTTACGGTAATTTATACCGGCTATGCAAAAATTATGTATGGCTTCTTTTAGCATCATCTAGTGTTGCAAAAATATTTTTATGTAGTCCCTGAAAAGTCACAATAAAGTCATAAAACAGTTCCTGCTGGTTTCAAAATTATTAAAATGGTTTCATCTTGACTGTCGTATATAAATGAATTTCCAATAAAATTCCCGAATCACATTGCACGTAGGGTATCAATTTATATTTTAGTGTATGAAGTGAAGTATTATCTACCTGTATCGTATAACGAAAGAAATGGGTTGCTTTATTTCCGTGCGACTTACATTTGCAAATATTTTATAAAAATGGAAATTGATAAAAAGAGAGGGATTTTATTGATGAATCTCGGTTCTCCTGATTCAACAAAAGTAAGTGATGTTAAAAAATATCTCAACCAGTTTTTAATGGATGAAAGAGTAATCGATAAGCCCTGGTTTTTAAGAGCATTACTGGTAAAGGGAATTATTGTTCCCTTTCGTGCGCCAAAATCTGCGGAGGCTTACAAAGCGATTTGGACTAAAGAGGGTTCACCACTCATAGTAAATACAAAGGAGTTGCAAAAGGCTTTGGAAAGTGGTTTTGAAGAACCCGTAGAGATAGCGATGCGTTATGGAAATCCTTCCCCCGAAGTGGCTTTTGACAATTTAATAAAAAGGGAGCCGTCCATTGAAGAAGTTGTTGCACTGCCTCTTTATCCTCACTATGCGATGTCGAGTTATGAAACAGCTGTTGAATATGCAAAACAAATTCATCAAAAGAAAAGGTATCCTTTTAAACTAACTTTTATAGAGCCATTTTATAATGAAGAACGTTACATAAATGCCCTCACAGAAAGAATAAGACCGTATACAGGTGGAGAATATGACCAGCTTTTATTCAGCTACCATGGCATACCTGAGCGGCACATACATAAAAGTGATGTAACCGGATGTCACTGCCTGCAGGCCGAAAATTGTTGCGAAGTTGCTTCACCTGCTCATGCGCATTGCTACCGCCACCAGGTTTTTAAGACAACCAGGTTGGTTACCGAACGACTACAGATTCCAAAAAATAAATATAGTCTTTCCTTTCAGTCACGTTTGGGTAAGGGATGGCTCACTCCATTTACTGACATACGGCTGAAAGAGTTGCCGGGGGCAGGCGTAAAAAAGCTATTAATAGTTTGTCCTGCATTTGTGAGCGACTGTCTTGAAACGCTTGAAGAAATTGCAATAAGGGGAAAAGAAATTTTTATGGAAGCAGGAGGAGAATCTTATGAAATGATACCTTGCCTGAATACTCATCCTTTATGGGTGGAAGCGATTAAGGGATACGTGAAGAAGTGAAATGTGAGTTGTCAATGGTGAGGCGCAACTCAATGAGAGTTGCGATAGTTATTTTTTTTACGACCTGAGCACACTAAATTTAATATTTAGATTTCACTGATGTAGTTACTCAAGACAAGGCACTCACAATTTCACCCCTAAAACTATTATATGTTTTTACAACTTGCACACACAAAACTTAACGTTTACCAATTTTCCCGCACCTTAGCCCTGGAGTGTTATAAAATAACCCGGCTATTTCCCACGGATGAAAAATTTGCAATGGTACAACAAATCAGGAGAGCAGCCTTATCTGTTCATTTGAATATTTCAGAAGGTTGTTCCCGAAAATCAAAAGCGGAAAGAAGCCGTTATTTTGAAATAGCAAGAGGCTCAGTGATTGAGATTGATGCGGCTCTGGAAATTGCACATCATTTAGAATATGCATCTTTGGAACAATTGCAAATAACGGGTGAAAAAATAATAAATATATTTAAGCTACTAAGTGGAATGATTGCTAAGAATAATATTTGAGATTAAGGATTGCAATTCACAACTCACAACTCACAATTCACAAAATGTATTTCTACATAAAAGCTTTACATATCATTTTTGTTGTTACCTGGTTTAGCGGCCTTTTTTATGTCGTAAGGCTTTTTGTTTATAGCGCTGAAGCCAATTTAAAAGCAGAACCGGAACGAACGATTCTTCTGAAGCAATTTGGTATTATGCAAAAAAGATTGTGGTATGGAATTACCTGGCCTTCGGCAATTCTTACATTAATTTTTGGTACATGGATTGGAATTTTATATGGTAGCTTACCAACCTGGCTTCTGGTAAAACTTTCTTTTGTTCTGGCCCTGTTTATTTATCATCTCAGCCTCCATGCAATTTTTTGCCAACAGCAAAATGGAAATTTCAAATGGTCCTCACAAAAATTAAGAATGTGGAATGAAATCGCTACTATTTTTTTAATTGTGATTGTAATGCTTGCAGTAGTAAAGCAATTGCTTAGTGTGGTATGGGGTGTTGGAATATTGATTGCATTTGCTGTTGTGTTAATGACTGCAATCAAACTATATAAGAGATATAGAAAAAGTTAAGTTGAAAGGCCCCCTGAGAAAATTGAATCGCTTTAATGGAAAAGTAGTTCACAGGGCTTTAACCCGGTATGCTTTTTAAAGGCCGTAGAAAAGTGTGAAATAGAAGAATAACCAAGAAGTCCCGAAACATCCGTAACACTCAATCCTTTTTCATACAAAAGATATTTTGCATGTTCCATTCGCTGGCTAGCTGCCAGGAAGTAATTGAGAAGGTCGATGTTGCCGCATTTCGTTTTAATGCTGATCATCTTTCGCAGTTTGTAAAAGGTATCAAAACCACTTCATTTTCAGACGATATTTTAAATTTTCGACATACTTCTTCATGGGATTAATTTTCACCATTCCTTAATTT
>JBBSPK010000097.1:0-12373 GCA_038258875.1 Chitinophagales bacterium | reverse complement strand
TGCTGGTTTCGTGATGCATACCTCCAAGAAACGACATGATGCAGCTTTCACCGGCCTTTATATAGTACAATAAAATTTCTTTGCCTTCTTCATCAGTGCGCATCACTTTCATACTTCCCCTAGTGACAATAGGAATGCTGCGGATGTTAGCATTTTCATTTAAAATAATATCACCTGCTGAAAATTTTTTTACGACACTGTATTCATATAATTTTTTTTTCAGCTCAGGTGAAGATTGAAATTCTGAAATGCTGTTTAATGACTACATATATGTAAATGTATTATTGTGCCAGGTAACCGCCGTCAACAGGATAATAACTGCCCTTTGGTCTGGAATTTTAGCCATCAAGCGAAACAAGCAAAATTAAGGCTGTGTGCCACCGTTACACATGAGACATATCATCATTATCACTAATGATGCTCATGTTTTATTGACGAAGATTTTTTCAACTTTAACGTGTGTGCGAAGTACTTGTTAAGAAGTGGTCTATCTCACGAATAAACCATGGCTTCTTTACTTCTAAAATTCCATTAGTTTTTACAGAAAAATATCAAATCAGCTTTTTATCCCTTTCAACTAACCTTACCATAAAACTATTTTTTCGTATCAAAACAAATATTTACATGGGAAATACTTTATTCGCTTACCTGCAACAGTTAGAGCTGATATTATTTTTTTCAGGTTACTCTCTGCTATATGCTTTTATTACATTCTTCTTTAGAAAAAAACAATCAAAAAATAATTTTAAAAACAGAATGGCTTCCTTTTTACCCTATGGGTATGCGCTAACTGGCTCAATATATTTTGGCCTCCAATTAAAGAATCTATTTGTGAGTTACGCGTCAAAAAATATAATACCTGTAATTTATCATCCCTATTTAATTTCCTGGGCGCTTTTTTCAATAGTCTTTTGGGTTCCGGCACTAAGGAAAAGGAAAGCATTGAGCTTAATTCATAGCCTGGTTTTCTTTTTCTTGCTAGTAAAAGATATGGCTCTGCAGTTTGGACCAGCAACAGATATGAGCATGGTAAGAAATGATATGCGAATATACACGACCAGTTTGTTGATTAATATTGGAGCATTCCTTCTTATAATATTATTATTTTTCATTGGCTCATGGCAAAAAAAAATATGACATCAGTATTATATTTTACGAATTAAACCAGCATGGGAAGTATTGCTTCAATGTTGATCATAGATTCATTTAAAGGCTTTAGTGACCTGTGTTGCAATACAGTTCCTAATTTCCTTAAATCGAATTTATCACTGAATTTTGAAAAGGAATTCCTGATCATGGTAAGCAATTCATGCTGATCTATCACTTCCTCAAAATCTATTACGTAAGAATCCTCGCCCACATAATTAAGAACTATTTTATTTTCAAAAGTGAAGCGACAACTGAACCTGCATGCAATTCCTTTTTTTGTAGAGGCTCTTTTTTTCTGAACATCCAGTGATGTCACTTCATCAATCAATGCTGTCTCGTCTATGGCTCTCTCTGGAGGATAGTAATGCCATTCTGTAACGACAAGTTCTGTTTGCTCTATCATTTGATTTTATTTTAAAGGCACTTTCCGGTTGACATAGATAAGTTGCAGGTAAATTAATATTAAAACTGCTTAACAAATTAAAAAATTTTAATTGCGGTGCCCGGCCCGGCCCCGGCACGTATTGATTTCGCCATCGCTTACTACTTGCAGCCTGTAATAAAATATAGCTGTAACAGATATTTTATCATCTTTGCTATTAAATATCTCCCCCTTGAACAATAGCTTTTTTGCCTACCTGCAGCAGTTAGAGTTAATGACTTTTTTCTCCGGTTATCCATTACTCTATACCGTTATATTATTTTTCGCAGGGAATAAAAGACCGGTGAATAATTTTAAAGCCAGCATGGTTTCTTTTTTACCTTTTGCCTACGCCCTGGTAGGAACGCTATACCTCGGGCTTCAATTAAAAAATCTATACTTCAATTACTCCCCGGAAAATTTAAGGCAGCTAACCCTTCAGCCCTATCTTATGTTATGGGGGCTTCTTTCCATATTTTTTTGGTTGCCTTCACTTAGGAAAAAGAAAGTACTGAGCTTAATGCACAGTTTGGTTTTCTTTTTCTTTTTAATCAGGGATCTTATTTTTCAACTAACCGGCGCTGTTGCAGATACGAATATGGTAAAGAATGATATGCGAATTTATACTATTAGTTTTCTACTTAACCTGTGTGTATTTGCTTTTGTATTGCTACTGGCTTTTCTATTTAATCGTTATAAAAAAAATCCAGCGCTATAATTTTACAGCAGCTTTTACCATAGCATTTTACCCGCCAATTGCTGGCGGCTTTCTTTTAAAGCATTTATTTTCTATCCATTTTATTAGTTGAATGTATGATGTGAATCATATTTCATGATGATGAACCTCACACGAATTGGTATCAGCGTTGGATATTTTTGTACTATTAAAAACAAATGTTTTATCACCAGTTCGAAAATCTTAAATCATTAAAAATAATTTTTATGAAACTGCTTAGCAATAAAACACTGATGATTTGCGTGGTCCTCATCAGTGGTTATGGGTATTTTGCCAGCTGCACCCACAAAGACGATCTTCTTCTTCCTGCACCAGCCACTTCCGGGGTTGTAATAAACAGGGGCACGCATGCTCATCTCCCTGGCACTATGACGGCTGGTGATACAACTCAATGGAAAGTTGACAAGGCCCACTCAAGCGTGCTATGGTCTACCAACTATGTAGGTGCCGCCGGTTTACTTACCGGTCGTTTTAACCAGTTTGGCGTGCATGATGTAACCAGTGCTGAAATGACAAATTATGTTACAACCGGCCAGCCACTTTTAGATACTTCGTGGGCCTTTTATGAAAATGAACCGGGCAAAACTTATTTTAATGGTTATGTACAAATTAACCAATCCAACACCGGAGAGCCAGGCCGTGATGGTGGTTGCAATATTTCAGGATTGGGCACAGTACCCATAGTGGCAGGCACGCAAAATCTTACCATGACTAATATTGCTACAATCAAAACGACTAAAGTAGAATTTGACCCACTTAGCAACGATTATATTGTAACATTAAACCTTACGTGGCAAGGAAAATTAGCAGCACCACTTACACAATCACTTGTTGGCCGGTTGAAATATATTCAACAGGCAAGAGTCCTGGGTACATACGATGTATTTGGCCTTCAATTGACCTTCCAGTTTGACTGCAGAGACTTTGGTATCACGAGCACGAGCATCTCAGATAAAGTGGGTATCGAGGTTAATGTCAACTTAAATAATAAGTAAGTAAAAAAATAATTTATAATGAAAAAAATAATTCTATCAGCTATGGTGATCCTATTCACAATGGGGATTACACTAATTGGTTGCTACAAAGATGTTATCCTTCCTGATGCTGCATTTGATCCGGATGGCCCCCCACAAGCAGTAAGTTTTAGTAAAGACATTGCCCCGTTGGTAAGTTCACAATGTGCGCTGTCAGGTTGCCACGTATCCGGGGGACATGCACCTAATATGACGTTAGGTGGTTCTTATGTTGCCATCGTGAATGGAGGATTTGTAAATACCGATATTCCAAAGCAGAGCATCCTTTACAAAATGATCAATGGTGAAATGCAGCAATACATTCCTTCTGCTACAGAAAGGCAAAAAATATACGATTGGATAAGGAACGGTGCCCCAAATAATTGATGATCAAAAAAATAATAAAATGAAACTAAAAATAAAAATATCAAAACAGTTGTTCATACTTTTTATATCCCTGGCGGGATGCATGTTTTTACTTGAGGCAAATATCTATGCGCAGGACAGCACAGCCGTCGAAGAACCTGTTGCAAAGTCGAAAGCAAAACCTGTAAAAAATACTTTTCAAAGTATTTGGATTATTGACAACCAAACTGTGATGTTACCTTTTAAAGGATCCTTTGAGATGGATATCATGCACCGGTTTGGAACAGTGAAAAATGGTTACCAGGATTTTTGGGGCTTCTTTGCGCCCTCAAATATCCGTCTTGGAGTAACGTATGCACCTGTTAATAATTTAAACCTTGGCATAGGCATAACCAAAAATAAAATGCTTTGGGATGGAAGTGCGAAATATGCGATCATTAAACAGACAAAAGGTGTGTACCCGGTAAGCGTAACGTACTATGGTAATATGGCATACGACACAAGAAAGGATGCGGATAAAAGTCTTTTTAGATACCAGTCGCAACGCATGTCATTCTTTAACCAATTGATTATCGCAAGAAAGGTTACTGAAAAATTATCCATACAGGTGGCGCCAAGTGTATCGCACCAAAACTCTGTAGATGGCTACTATACCAAAAATGATAGCACCGGGAAAGACGTATTTAAAAAAATGGAATTCGATCATTTTGCCGTATCGGTATCTGCAAGATATAAATTAACTGAGGTAACATCTCTTATGATGAATTATGATCAGCCACTTACAAAACATGCTATCAACAATCCTCATCCCAATGTAGCTTTTGGAGTTGAGTTCAACACAAGTGGCCATGCTTTTCAATTGTTCCTTGGTAACTTTTATTTGCTGAACCCGCAACAAAATAATCTCTTTAATACCAACAACCCATTTGGATATAAAGATGATGCGGGTAAGAAAGTGGAGGGCGGGCAATTCCTTATTGGGTTTAATATTACCAGGTTGTGGAGTTACTAAATCAACTTAGAATAATACTATTTGATATGAGAAGTTTACCCTGCTTACAAAAAAGCCCATAATGAAATTGATTTTTTTTGTTTCATTCACAACAGTCTTTATCATTATTTCTTGTTCTGATAGTCCGAAAGAAGAAAAACATTTACAAAATAAAATTGAAAAAAAACAAATTGGACAAAATAAGCCTGGCAGCAGTTTTCGTGATTCTTTAACAGTTGATTTTCCCGCTGCTGTTTTTTATAGTCCCGATTCATTACAACTCGAAAAAATAAAATCCATTACGGATCCCAGGACATTTGAGGGAAGTACGCACGAGTACTTTTATTTATTCAAAAATGCACATGCAGTTATCAGGAAGTATTACCCCTGGGTTAAAATCATTGACGCAAAGAATGTCAGATACCTTCTTTTCGAAAACGCTGGTAAAAGTGCAGTTAATGTTGACCTCGACTCAAAAGCGGATGCTTATGGATTATATATATTCGATGGAAACAAGGCACCCCTTTTAGCAGATATGGCAAATGTTGATACAGACCTTGGATTTTATTTTTCCAGTAGTAAACCAGTCAGCCCGTAAAAAACATAAAAATGGCAGAGATGAATGATTTTGTTCGATCATTCAGTAATTATTAAAGGCTGAACTGATTAAGATCATATAAATGATAACCTCTATCATCTTTTTGAAGCCCGGGCTCTTCTACTTTTATCCTACACAAATTAAATCGTATAAAAAATGAAAAAGATCTTAATAATGTTCGTAATAGCGATGGGCCTGGGCAGCATTAGCTTTAAAGTATTGGACGACCAACCTAAGAAGCCATGGCCGGTACCCGATAACTTTAAAAACATGAAAAATGCAGTTGCTGTCAATTCAGCATCAATTGCGGCTGGTAAAGCTTTGTATGCTACGCATTGCAAATCATGCCACGGTTCAAAAGGCCTTGGTGATGGTTCAAAATCAGCTCAATTAAAAACAGAGCCGGGTGATTTTTCATCAGCCGATTTTCATGCTCAAAGTGATGGTGCTATTTATTATAAAACAACGGAGGGCCGGGGCGATATGCCATCTTTTAAAAAGAAAATAAACGATGACGATGACAGATGGAGCATTGTAAACTACATAAGAACTTTTAAGTAAGCGACCGAAATTCCTTTCCCATTAAGAAACGACACATGGATAACAATAAACTACAGAGCCGCAAAAAATTTATTGGCGTAGGCATTAGTACGGCTGCTTTATTTACGGCTTTTAGATTTTTTCTTCCCAAAAAAAAGAAAACAACAAATACGATTAAAATGCTTTCTCAAAATGGCGAACTCGTAGAAGTTGATATTGCCGCTCTTCCAACCGGAAAGAAAAAGATTACCAACAATGAATTAAAAAACTGGATTAAAAAATAAGCCCGTCTTATAATCAAACAGATGTAACATGAACCAGAACAAATCACGCAGGGAATTTCTTGCTGCCGGATTACTAACCACAATGGCCGTTGCCTGCAATGATAAACACGCTCCCTTTCCGGGAGATGATACAGTAGCATCGGGCGAAAAAGTAAAACTGCTTTCTGTAGATGGGAATATTATAGAAGTGGACAGGGCTTTCCTGAAATCGGTGCCGCACATGCCTTCTGTAAGCAATGACGAAGCAAGAAAAGGAATACCAGGTAAAAAATTTGTAATGGTGATTGATCTTTCACGCTGCAAAAACGTGAAAGCATGCCAGGCTTCCTGCAATCACGCACATCATGTGGAAGATGCCCAGAACTGGATAAAAGTATATCCTATGCAGGATGCTGATCAGACAGCTCCTTACTGGCAACCCACTACCTGTATGCATTGTGACGAGCCACCGTGCGTAAAGGTGTGCCCGGTGGATGCTACTTTTAAAAGGCAGGATGGTATTGTATTAATTGATAGTGACAGGTGTATCGGATGCCGTTTTTGTATGGCTGCCTGTCCCTATTCTACCCGTGTATTTAATTGGGGAGACCCGCAACTTCCTGTAGATATTGCAGACCAGGCTTACAACGCGGAAACGAGTATGCCGCAGAAAAAGGGTACGGTAGGTAAATGCGATTTCTGTCCGGATATGACACGCATGGGAATGCTACCACATTGCGTTTCGGCATGCCCTAATGGTGTTTTTCTATTTGGAGATATGATTGAAGATTCAGTTACCAATGGAGCAGAAACTTTTCGCTTCAGCGACCTCGTTAGAGACAAAGCGGGTTATCGTCTTATGGAAGATCTTGGAACAAAACCAAGAGTTTATTACCTGCCGCCCGTAAACAGGAATTTTAAATTTGAAGAAGGCCTTGATAAGGAAGTGGATGCTCAAAAAAAATCTTAATAAATGGAAAATCTGCAAACTTTATCCGAGGAACAAATCACCAATGATTTATTACCACAAAAATTTGGCCGCAGGGGAATGATATGGACTGCCGGCCTCGTAGTTGTATGTTGTATCGGCGCAGTTGCTTACATCAAACAATTGAGAGAAGGCTTGATAGTTACCAACATGGGAGACTATGTATCATGGGGTATCTATATTTCAAACTTCGTTTTTTTTGTGGCTGTAAGTCTCGTAGGTTCATTAATAACAGCGATCTTCAGATTATCCGGCGTTCCATGGCGCACACCTCTGACACGCATAGCTGAAATTATCGCGGTTTCTAATATTACGTTTGCCGCCCTCATTATTATTGTTGACATGGGCCGCCCCGAAAGGCTATATTATTTATTCACTCATGGACGCATACAGTCACCTATATTATGGGATGTAATCGTGATCACTACCTATTTCATTCTTAGTCTGCTCCTGTTATACATTACATTGATACCGGACATCAGGATGCTGATTTCTCTGAAAGACAAGCTGGGCAAACCCTTTTCAAAACTATACAAATGGCTGGCTTCATTTTGGAAAGGCACACTTGAGCAGGAAAAGATCAGGGACAGATCTATTACTGTTCTTTGTATTACCATTGTGCCGGTAGCATTTTGCATACATACGGTTACCTCCTGGTTATTTGCTACCACTTACCGCCCGGGATGGGATAGCAGTAATTTTGGAGCCTATTTTGTTTCAGGAGCATTCCTTGTAGGAGCCGGTGCTGTCGTCGTTGCTATGTATGTTTTTCGCCGGGTGTATAAACTGGAATCTTACATTACCGAATTTCATTTTGATAAAATGGGTAAGATAACGGTAATGCTTGCACTATTATATTTATACTTTAATGTGAACGAATTCCTTGTGCCCGCCTTTAAAATGAAGCAGGAAGAAAAAGATTATTTGAATGGTCTTTTTACCGGCGACTATTCCATTATGTTCTGGTTCGCTATTTTGGTGGGAATGATCATTCCTATAATTGTATTAGTGTTTAAAAAAGGAAGAAAGCCGCTACCAATGTTTGTAGTTGGCGTAATGGTGGTAATAGGAGCGTGGTTCAAAAGGTATTTGATAGTTACGCCCACTATGCTTCATCCTTTTTTACCAAAGTATGATTCACCTGCGAGGTTCAGCCATTACTTTCCCAGTTGGGAAGAGTGGGCTATTACGATAGGCTCCATGGCGGGTGTGCTTTTAATTATTACGCTTTTGGTAAGAATATTTCCGATAATATCTATTTATAAAACGCTGGAAGATAAACATGAAATAATCAAACAAAATGAAACAGTTGAAGAATATGAAAATGCACAATTATCTTAAATTAATTATTATAACGGCATTTCTTTTTTGTACATCTGTTTGTACAATAAATGCACAGGACTCTGTAGTGGCATCTCCAACAATGTTAAACGTGAGCTATTTCCTGCCGGCTAACAATGTGCCTTACCTTGAAGTAACTACAAAAAAGAAAGTAGGCCGAAAGTTTGAACCTGTAAAAAATATTCCTGTGGCTATTTATTTCAACGAACCTGATGCAAAAAATTTGCTTGGTAAAATAACTACAGATACTATTGGAAAAGGGAGAATTGGGTTACCGCCTTCTTTCAAAAATACATGGGATTCACTTACTGAATTTAAATTTCTTGCACAGTCCGATTCATCTAAAGGGCAGGAAATGTTAAGCGCCGACATCACCATAAAAAAAGCTATACTTTCTATTGATACAACTTCAGTAGATGGAGCAAGAACAGTGACAGCTGAGCTGAAAGAGAAAGATGGCAATACCTGGATACCTGTGAAAGATATTGATGTGAAGCTTTCTGTAAAAAGAATGCTCGGCAATTTACCTGTTGGCGATGAAGATACTTATACCTCTGATTCCACAGGACTTTCAAGCGCGGAGTTTAAAAGGGATTCTATTCCCGGCGACGAAAAAGGGAATATTACGCTTGTGGCCAAAGTGGATGATAATGATACTTATGGTACGCTCGTGACTGAAAAAAGTATAAACTGGGGAGCCGCAATTAAACCTCCCAAAAACTTCTTCGATCAAAGAACACTATGGTCAACCCGTTTTGAAACTCCGCTGTGGTTACTTTTTACAGTTTGGTCAATTGCTATCGGTATCTGGGGAACCATCTTATACCTTATATTCCAGATCCTGAGAATAAAAAGGATGGGAAGAGCGGCTTAATATATAAGTAAAAAAAAGAAAATTCAACCCCACCTCCCGATTACAAATTAATCTCAATTGTTTTGACTTTTTAAATGGCTTTGCTGAATGTTTGCACTGCCATATCTTTTTTGAAAAGATAAGCATCAAAAGCGGCGCAGATATTTCTTATAAATAATCTACCAATTTCGGTAACGGTTATTACATTGTCTTCTATCTGTAACAGGCCATCTGCCTCAAGAGATGAAAGCCTTGATAATATGCTTGTCAAAAAATCAATATCATACGCTTCATCATGTAGCATTGTTTTATTCAAACACATTAGCTCATGAATATGATTTTGAATTACCAGGTCATCTTTACTCAACAAATGACCATTTACTAAAGGCAATATTCCTGCATTGATTTTAGCTTCGTAATCTTCAACAACTTTTTCATTTTGGGCAAATGCATTTTTTGTGGCGCTGATTGACGAAGCACCCAGGCCTATTATCAACTTGGACTGCGTAGTGGTATAGCCCATAAAATTCCTGCGAAGTTTTCCCTCTTCAGCAGCAATGAATAATTTATCACCAGGCAAAGCGAAATGGTCCATGCCTATACTTTTAAAACCCTCCTGTTCGAGAAGAATTCTTCCCCTCTTATATATTTCCCATTTTAAAGATGTAGGTGGTAAATCATTTTCAGTGTACCTGCGCTGCGCCTTGCTTTTCCATGGCACGTGTGCATAGGAATAAAATGCAATGCGGTCAGGCATGAATATTTTAATCAATGAAATGGTATGTTCAACACTCGCGATGGTTTGATGCGGAAGGCCATAAATTAAATCAACGTTAATGCTTTTGAAATTATATTTCCTTCCCCAATCAAATACCTCCTTTGTCTTGGCGTATGATTGAATACGGTTAATCGCAAATTGTATAACAGGATCAAAATCCTGCACGCCAACACTCATCCTGTTAAACCCGATGGATGATAACCTCCGGAGATGCTCTTCTGTTGTAAAATTAGGATGTATCTCTATACTGAATTCATGATCATCTGCTATTATGGAGTTAACAGTAATTTCATCTATAAGATAGGCAAGGTTATCTGCGCTGAAAAATGTAGGCGTTCCTCCACCTAAATGAATTTCTTTTATTACAGGCGTTCCTGGTAACAGTGCACGATACATTTGCCATTCTTTCAACACTGCGTTCAGATATGGCTCTTCTACTTTATGGTTTTTTGTGATTCGCTTGTTACAAGCGCAGAACGTACAAAGGCTCTCGCAAAAAGGCAGGTGAATATAGATGCAAACCTCGCCATTTTCTGTCCGGAAGTTATTGACAATCGAACGTTGCCATTTTCCGTTATCCAGTGATGAAAAATTCCAGTAAGGCACCGTAGGGTAACTTGTATAGCGTGGTGTTGGTACGTCGTATTTAGCAAGTAGTGATAGCACATTTTCATTCATACTTTGCAGAGGGGTTTGAAGAAGTCAATGCAAGGAATTTCTCTCTTAGCATGTTTACTGTTTCTTTAAAAGATATTTCATTGTAAGCATGTTCGTTCTCCCACGAAGTGCATTTTATTCTCCTGCCGTTCGGCGAAGTTTCAAAATGTTGATTTACCTGCGCAAGCAATTCTCTTGCTTCGATTTTTAAAAGAGTTAATTCAGACATAACTAAATTCCAGGTTTTTAAATGATTGAGTGTTGGATGTAGATCCTCCCAAATTTCAAAAGAAAATACCTCAGATAAAATGTCGGTGATTGGCTTTTTGAATGATCTACATCATATATATGTGCGAAGTTTTTCCTGGTAAGTAGCCATACAATGAATAGCTTATTTCAGTTCAGAATATAAGGCCTGGAGAATTAATTATAAGTGCTTAGATAGATGTAGTTTTTTCAACATCCACCCGTTGGTTGATGTTCATTAGAAGTAGCCCTGAGAATAATATGACCGCTGCTGCTAAAAGCGCTTCATTCATTTACGGAACAGATTTATAGTATAAGTCTGCAATGCCTTGCACCAGGAGAAATGCTTCGTTAATGATAATTCCTGCAACGAAAATGACTACTCCGGTCTTTTTTATTTTGCTTAAATGAAAATATTTATAAGCTATGCTATAAGTTGCTATAAACAATGAAACTACACCCAGCAGCACTAAATGTAGGTATCCGATAACAATTGGCCTGAAGCCATAAGTTGATTTTTAAAGACCGTTTAGAGTTTGGGTATCACTTTTTTCATATCGTCCTGTTTTTTCGTATAGTCTGATTCTAAAAAAAATGCCTGTTATCTTATCGGGATCATCCGGAGGAAATGGCCATTGTGGAGACAACTGTACGGTTTTACTTGCTATCTTAGGGAATATCCGTTTGCTTAATTTTTGAATTGCCAGGTTGCGTTCGTATTTATTTTCAATCTCCTCAAATATTCCCCAGCTAATAACTGATTTCCAGTTACCCATATTTTCCAAAACATCTACTTCAAAGCACACTTCGGGATTCGATCTCATTATTTGAATTTTCAAGCCTTCCACCGTATGAGCAATAATAAATTCTCCATCATAAGCATAGCTAATGGGAACTATGTAAGTTCTGCCATCGGCATGGCAGCCAATCCGGCCAACAATTTGACGGGCAAGAACTTCTTCTATTTCTTTTCTGGCTAATTCTCCAAACATTCGTTGGGTATTTAATTTATTAAAATACTGGAACTTCTTATCGCACAGTTGATCATCGGTTTTATTCGTCGGAGATTTAAGGATAGACTCTACATATCAGGATTCGTATTTTGCGGCGCCGCTATTCAAGTTTCATTAAACACAAAAATATCTTTATTGAGCTATAAATGTAATGATGCAGATTCGGGGCAAACATGATCTTAATCAGGATTAGTCAGAAAATAATTTGCAGGAGATGCAATAAAAACAGTTCTTAATGAACTTAAAACATTCGTTGACTTAGTGGCCTGGCAAGCATTTCGGTGTTCGGTGGTTATTGCACTTTTTGAAATATCTTTCCCCTTAGTATATGCACCATAGTCTATAGCTATTGTTATATAAACCCGTTTTGTGTATAAGCGGGCATGCCGGTAATTTTATCGCCATAAAAAATTTCTCCAG
>JBBSPK010000096.1:0-12406 GCA_038258875.1 Chitinophagales bacterium | reverse complement strand
CTTTAAACAGGCTTAAATATATTCTTGCTTCATAAAGGTCAGGAGTAATTCTTACTGAAGAAATAGAGACCATACCGCCATCCTGCATGTTTAAACCCATCTTTAAAAAAATATCATTCAACTCTTTTGAAATTTCATTCGCAACCTGCTTTTGTCTTTTGCCTTCTGTCATTGTATAAAATTATTGATCTTTGTAAAATTAGTTACTTTGCTTCTATTACCATTTATAAGTCATTTCAACATTTTTGATGAAGAGTATTCGTGCGATTTTCCGCTATGTAGCAAAATATCCGAAATTAATTTTTGCCTATTTTAGTTTTAATGTCCTTTCAAATTTATTTTCAGTTATTTCATTAGGATTGCTTAGTCCTTTTTTATTATTAATTTTTAAGAAAAAAGATACGCTTGAATCTGTCACTCAAAATACGAGTCTCGCTGCAAGATTAAATCCTGTAAATATTTTAAAGGTATGGCTTAATGAAATAATGAAAACGCCGGAAGGCGAAATAAAAGCCCTTGGCGTCATTTGCCTGCTCGTGCTGTTGGCGATTATTCTAAAAAACGTCTTTTTATATTTTTCAATTTACTATCTAACGCCTATAAAAAACGGTATTATAAATGACATGCGCAGGAGTATGTTTAAAAAAATTCTGGCCTTGCCAATTGGTTATTTTAATGACCAGAGAAAAGGGGATATTATGAGCAGGCTTACCAATGATTTAAGCGATGTTGAAAGCTCTATTGTAAATGTTTTGGAAACAATTTTCAGGGAGCCCGTTACCATACTTTTTTTCTTTATTTATATGGTTATTCTCAGCCCTCAGCTTACTATTTTTCTAATGCTTTTTTTACCAATCTCCGGATTTATCATTGGCCGTATCGGGCGAACCCTTAAAAAACAAAGTACCCGGGTACAGGAAAAGCTGGGTGCGATACTTTCTACTATTGATGAAACATTAGGAGGCATCAGAATTATAAAAGGCTTTAATGCTGAAAAAAAACTATATAAAAAATTTACTACTCAAAACGAGGAGCTGTTTAAGATAAAGAATAAAGCAAATCTAAAAAGGGATTCAGCTTCCCCGGTAAGCGAAGTGTTAGGCATCACTGCAATCGTATGTGTGCTTTGGTTTGGAGGACGGCTTGTATTAAGAAATACCTTTCTTGATCCGGGAGATTTTATTGCATATATCGTAATTTTTTCACAGATAATACAACCACTAAAATCTTTATCCTCCGCATCGTATAATATCAGGAAGGGTTCTGCAAGTGTGGAACGAATTGAAAATCTCGTTAGCGAAGATGAAACAATAAAAGAGGCAGCAAACCCGATTGAGTTGGAGACATTTAAAAAAAGCATTGAGTTTAAAAATGTTTCATTCTCTTATGAAGATAAAATTATACTCGACGATATTAATCTTGTAATTGACAAAGGAAAAACCATTGCGCTGGTAGGCTCTTCCGGCGCAGGTAAAAGCACACTAGTAGATCTTGTACCAAGATTTCATGATGTAAGTGCAGGTGAATTATTGATAGATGGAATAAATATAAAAGAATATTCACTGGAATCTTTACGAAACCAAATGGGCATTGTAACGCAAGAAGCTATTTTATTTAATGATACTATCGCAAATAATATTGCCCTAAGTATGGATAATGCAACGGGCGAACAAATTGAGAACGCAGCAAGGATTGCCAATGCGCATAATTTTATTCTACAAAAGGAGGCAGGTTATGAAACAAATATTGGTGAGAGAGGAAATAAATTAAGCGGCGGTGAAAAACAAAGAGCAACCATCGCAAGAGCAGTTCTTAAAAATCCGCCTATATTAATTTTGGATGAAGCAACATCATCACTTGATACAGAAAGCGAACGCCTCGTGCAGGATGCCATCAATAATTTAATGAGTAACCGAACAAGTATTGTAATTGCACACAGGCTAAGCACCATTCGCCATGCCGATGAAATAATTGTTTTGCAAAAAGGAAAGATTGTTGAAAGAGGTACCCATATGGGCCTGATGGCTTTGGATGGTTTTTATAAACGACTTGTTACAATGCAGGAAGTAAAATGATTATGCAGTAAATAAATGAAACAGGAAATTGCACAGATAGCTTTAATAGTTGATGACTATGATAAAGCGATTCATTTCTACACAAAAAAGTTACAATTTGATCTTATCGAAGATACGATGCAAACAGAAACCAAACGTTGGGTTTTAGTAGCTCCGAAAGGTTCAACATCGTGTAAAATATTATTGGCCAAGGCCTCTACTGATGAACAATTCAGTAGGGTAGGCAACCAAACTGGTGGTCGTGTATTTTTATTCCTGCATACCGATGACTTTGAAAAGGATTATCAGAATTTGTTGGATAATCATATTGAAATTATTCGCGGGCCCGTATCTGAATCGTATGGACGGGTAGTGGTTTTTTCGGATTTGTACGGTAATCTCTGGGATTTAATTGAGCCATCAAAAGCCCCTTAATAAAAGCGGGAATTTTAATACTTATGATGCCCGGCTGATGTAATCTATTAATCCTCGTTATGTAATTTGAATTCAATAATGTATTCTGACAAAAAGGGGCTGTTATTTCCATCATTGTCTTTGTAAAATAATCGGGCCTTCTTATCCAGCATTAACGAAGTATACTTTTTTGCGTTGCTATCGGTTACAGCAAATGGCTGAAGTGACGGGTACCAAATTGTGTGGCCGGGCTTATTTAAAAGCAATTTTGGGGGTGACCATTCCTGGGAATTTTTTCCCTTTCCAAGATCTTTGTTTGGGTTAAAAGAAATATAAATACTGCTTCCCTTCCATGAAGGTCCCTCAGCTTTAGCCATTAACATCACCCAGCAATTCAAATAAGTATTCCAGCTAAGCGAAGGACCCCAAAAATATTTTCCGGTGGGTGAGGAGGCTGGGCCGCCGCCTTCGTTAAGCGGTATTTGAAGGGATGCAACCGGGGCACCAACGCTATCGCAGGGAGCGTTAAAGCCAACACCATCCCATCTTTTTGCTTTGTTTACGGGGTTATCAAGCTCTGCCAGTGCAATCCTGGCAATGCTGATGCACTGGCCGCTCCACTCCAAAGAAGAATCATAAGTTGATGAATTGTATGAACCGGGGTAACCATATTCTCCATAAAAGACGTAGAGATAATCACCATTGGAAACAGCAGAGGGGTCACCAACGCCACCGGCAAAATTAATTCCCGTGTTATGTGGCTTAAGTATGAGCCTCGGCTGATAGTCCTGTAAAAGAATTCCTTTATCCGCCCAGCTTTTGCCGCCATCAACGGACTTCATGATACCTATCCTGCAAACAGCGGTTTTTGTCTCCGGCCCTTTAAGTCCCTGTGGCCAATCCGCGTCCTGGTAGCCCGTTCCATTTGTAGCATTATACGGCAGTGTTGAAGGATAGTTTTCATTATGATATAATGCAAATAACGTTTTACCAGTTTGATCGCCGGTGTCTTTATAGAGTGTTTCAAACCAAACGGCTCCATGTAATCCTTCGGTTCCTGGCGGTGCATTCGGCGGCATATCGGGTTCAATAAATTCACCGGGCATTTTACTAAATACTTCGTCTACAGAAAAGCCGCTCGCATATTTTAATTCATGTGCGTCTCCCCACAGCGGGTCTTCACCATATTTGCCGGGGAATATTCTAAAAGTGTCGCCCACCCATACGGTTGCCATATTACAGTCCACAAAAGAATTAAAAATAAATTTTTTTGAAGGTATCACGACCACTTCAGGAGTTTCTTTTGAAGTTGGTGTATGGGATGATTGCTCATTGCAGGCAGTAAACAAAAAAGCCACGAGTAAAATCGGCCGGGCAATATAGTCTTTAACTTTATTCATAATCTTAGGATATATTCTAAAAAACCTTAAGATAAATTTTACTTTGCAATTCATATCAAACCGGCTTTGCTGTTTACATCTCCCTCGTTTAATTTTGATCGTTTAGAACAAAAAATTCCGTACAGCACAATGAGTGCAAAGCAAAAGCAAGGAACCAAATAGGAAACCTGTATACCCATTTTATCTGCAATCATACCCTGTATAGGAGGAAAAACGGCTCCGCCTACAATTGCTATATTCAGCAATGCAGATCCCTTTTCTGTGAAAGCGCCAATTTTTTCAATTCCCAAACTAAATAAGGTGGGAAACATAATAGAGATGAATACGCCAAGCCCCACCATATAATATGGATTTAATGATGAATTCGTAAGCGCACACAGCAGCAATAGAATTATCATTCCCGTTCCAAAAACCGCGACCAACTTTCCCGCCGGGAAAAATTTGAACAAATAAATACTTGCGAATCCAATAATGGTGGCAGCAACATAATACCAGGTAAGAAATTGTGCTGCTTTATCGGCGCTAAATCCTGAGACCGATTTATCCTGGAGATAATTAATGAAGAAACCTGCAGTACATGCTTCAGCCCCTACATAAAAAAACATAATAATAGCACCCCAGAATAATTGCGGATATTTTTTTGATTCTTTTAAAATGGAAAAGAAAGAAAAACCTTTTGCCAGCTCAGGTTTGAAAGCAGGCAAGACTGAAAAGAAAATAAATATAGCAAGGAGAAAGGTGCCAATACCCAGGCCCATATATGGCTTGTAAAATGAAATATTTTTATCAGCTCCATAAATTAAATGAGTTCCTAAAATAGGTGTTAATGAATATCCTATTCTTGAAAATACCTGTACAAAATTTATTCGTGCATGCGCCCCTTCCGGTGTACCAAGCATAGTAGCCAGGGGATTTGCTGCCACATTAATCAATGTAACTCCTATTGAAACCACAAACAGAGCTATCAAAACTAAAACATAAGAGGAAGCAAAATACGCAGGTATGAATAAGCTGCACCCGATACTGCATATAACCAGCGCCGTTAGTAAACCCGTTTTATAGCCATACCTGGAAATAAAATAAGAAATGGGTATTGGAAAAATAAGGTAAACTAGATAGAAAGATTGCTGTATGCGTGTAGCCTGCGTATACGAAAGATCAAAAAAATTCTTTAACGATGGAAGCAAAATATCGTTCATACAAATAATGGCTCCTGTAAACAGGAACACATACGACACCAGTAGTAAAGGTTTCCATTGATGCTTCATCTTTATTTATTAAAATGGGCTATTGCCGCTTTGTTTTTTTGCACGAATTTTTTACACGAATTACACGAATACTTTCTCTGATAAAAATATTGAGATATTAAATTTTTTTTTGAAATGCAACCTCAATATGTTGCCCTGCCTCCTGAAATATCATATATAAATCCTGTTGAAAAACTATTTTCATCTGAAACAATGAAGCACGAAACAGCCGCAACTTCTTCAACAGTGCCTAACCGCTTCATTGGTATTTTTGCGGTCATGTAAGCCAACTGTTCAGCCGATGTTTTTTCATTCATGGGAGTTCTAATTACTGCAGGAGCAAGGCCATTGACGGTGATATTAGTATCAGCGAATTCTTTTGCCACACCTTTCACCAAACCGATTACTCCAGCTTTGGTGGCTGAATATCCTATCATCCCGGGGTTCCCTTCTTTACCTGCCATGGACGAAATGAGTAGTATGCGCCCGGTTCCTGTTTTTTCCATTTTCTCCAATGTATATTTTGTAATAAGAA
This sequence comes from Chitinophagales bacterium, assembly GCA_038258875.1. Classification (GTDB taxonomy): domain Bacteria; phylum Bacteroidota; class Bacteroidia; order Chitinophagales; family Chitinophagaceae; genus Ginsengibacter. The sequence continues at coordinate 6,756 of JBBSPK010000096.1, read as the reverse complement.
AGGCACCTTTTAGGTTCACCTCGCAAACCTTATCAAAATCCGCACTTGTGAATTGAGTAATCTTTGTGCTGGTGGGGCCTACAATGCCTGCTGAGTTTACAAGAATATCAATTCTACTCCACTCTTTTTCAACTTCTGAAATAGCATTTGAAACCTGCCTTTCATTACTGATATCGACCAGGAAACCTTTTGCGGTTACACCTTTCATTTTAAATTCAAGAACAGTTTCTTGTAATAAAGCTTCATCTATATCAAAAAGCGCCAGCGTTGCACCTTCCGCTCCGAGCCTGCAGGCTACGGCCTTTCCAATACCTGTGGCTCCCCCGGAGATAATGGCTATTTTGTTAAAAAATCTTTGATTCATTTTTTGATTAAATTAAATAGACAGCGTGAATACAATTAGTTTATCGTTTATAGTTTTTGACCGGCCAAGGCCGTATTGTCCCTCAAATAATTTTTCATAAATCCGGTGTATAATAAATTCGTTTACCGTTTATCTTAATTTCAACATCCACTACATATTTTTTTAATGATTGTGTATCTACTAAAATTCCCAGTCCAGGCCCTTCCGGTGTATGGATATGGCCGTCATCACCAGGTAAAATTTTTGTTATAGAAATATCTTTTGCGAGCGACTTTAATTCAACAGGGTATTCACTCAAAACGTCTTTTTCAATTCCTGTAAAAGGCTGCATGGAAGCGCTTAGTGCTAGGTGCGATGTGAACGTATGATTTACGTAAGTAATATTTTTTTGCTGCGCTATTTCGGCAACTTCTTTTGCTACGGTAATACCGCCAATCCTTCCTGTATCAATTTGTATAAATGTGAGCCCCGCATATTCCATCATCGCTTTGGCCTGTCCAAGATTACTACAACCTTCACCGGCCGCGATCGGTACAGTTGGGTGAGATTCGGCTAACCGCTTATAGGAATCTAACGCAAGATTTATGAAAGGCTCTTCTAACCAGTATGTACAAACGCTTTTTAGAGAAGGTAACCTTTCACTGGCTTTATTAATATTTTCATGCCAAACTGTACCTGCATCAATCATGAGATGAATGTCTTTTCCAAGTCCTTCGCGGGCAGCTGCTAAATGTGCTACATCTTCTTCAACGCTGCTTTTTCCAAACGATCCCCATCCAAACTTTACTGCCTTATAGCCCGTTGCCCTGGTTGCTTTTGCTTTTTCAAAAGTTTCTTCTGAAGTGTCTCCAAACAATTGAGATGCATAAGGAAGTTTTGGATAGGATTTTTTATAGCCCAATAATTTATATACAGGTTCATTTAGTTTTTTCCCCAGGACATCCCACAATGCAATATCAATTCCGGAAAGTGTATGATCGGACTGCAATAAGTCAAAAGAATTTTCATGAACATTTTTAGAAATGCGGGCAATGTCTTTCATATCGTTTAGATCCATTCCTTCAACCGAATATTTTAACGGCTTGCAGGCGCTGTGCGACATTGGACAAACGTAGCTTGCAATGCTTGTAAGCGGTGACGCTTCACACTCGCCCCAGCCTTCCAGTCCGCCAGCCCTTATTCTTACCAATAACGCATCCTGGCTGCCATCTCCAATATCCAGCACTTCAGGCATTGAGAGATAAAAGAAATCCACAGACTCAATTTTCATTAGCAGAATTTCTATGATTATTTATTTCTAAATTCTTGAATCCTTCACACATTTCCCTTTTTAACGAAAAGGAACAGTTTAATTATTTTTTTAAAACGTAATAGTCAGCCCTCCATCTACAGTAATTACCTGGCCAGTAATATATGAGGCATCGTCGCCTGAGAGGAAGAATGCAACACCGGCTATTTCGCCGGGTTTAGCGGCACGTCTTAATGGTAAATGTTGATTGCTTACATAGTTATCTTTAAACCACTGGCTATCGAGTTCATTTTCTCCGTCCACTATTGACATGGCAGTGTTGACAAAACCAGGAGCAATGGCATTCACTAAAATATTCCTATCTGCGAGTTCCAGGGCCATTGACCTGCAATATTGATTGATAGCAGCTTTCGCCATTGAATAACTGCTTGCATGTTTTTCAGCCCGTGTTCCATGAATGGAAGTAATATGAATAATTCTTCCCCTGTTGTTATTCATAAATTTTACAGCCAGGCTTGTCATAAGAATCGATCCGTTAACCATTTGATCAAATATTGCACGCCATCGGTCAATATCCATTTCAATAGGATTTGTTTTTTCAAACATGCCTGCACAATTGATTAATGCATCTAAACTGCCCCAGTTGTCCTGTATTATTTTTTCTCCTTTAATACTAGTTTCTTTCTCTGTATAACTCCCGTTCAATAAAAGATGGTTTCCCTTGCGAAGCTCATTTTGTAAAGACATCAACTTGCCTGATTGAATGTCGTTGAGGCATACATCATAATCTTCATTTGCAAATCTTATAGCAGTTGCTCTTCCTATTCCCGATGCAGCTCCTGTGATTAAAACTTTCTTTCGTTCCATGTGCTTAATTAAATATTTTCTCCTGCATATATTTTTACAAGCGTATTTATTTCCTGTCCTGGTTCAAGTAGCGTACACTGCCCCAACTTCCTGGCTTCATTTACACTAATCGGCATGGTGGTGCTGGGTTCTAAAATTGTGGTATAATGATTTAAAAATCCTCCATAAGATGCGAAATACCATTGGTAAGGAAATATACTTTTATCATAGATATATCGAAACACATGATTGCCTTTGCCGCTTACCAAATCCATTTCAGCTTTTTGAATGTTGTATAAATAGAAAAAGTCTACACTATTATTTTTATCTAAAACTATTGATGCATCTGTGTCTTCAATAAGGGGCCATTTAAATTCGTTCAGGCTTTTGAACCTGGAATAATCAATATCTACAACCTTAGCTGTTTGCGCAGTGGTTATTAATCTATCGCCTTCTTCAATATGCAACGCAGCGTGTAGTTTCCATAAAAAATTCCTGGAACAGGCTGATTTATTTTTGATTGTATATTCAAGCGTAATTACAGGAGCGTCTTCTTCCAACGAAATTATTTTTTTATATTGAAGACCGCACAACTGCATTTTTCCAAAAACTGCAATTTTATTTTCCAACAATTCATAATCTAAAACGGTAGTCCATAATTCTCCATGATCAGGATAATTAATTTCGTCTACAGTTTCAGGAATATCGTTAGGAATTAACTCATCAATGCCGCCTAAAAAATTTACGTCGTAGTCTGCCCCCGGTTTATGTACTTCAAGAAGCAAATTTGTATTCTTCCACAAAAATTCCTTTTGGAGCTTTTTGTTATAAACACTTATAATTTTCCCGCCTGCAGCAGGAACGATTTCAAATTTAATATGATCGTTTTCACCGGCGAATACTTCGACATTATTAACTTCTTTCCGGGAAATGGTCATAATATATTCAGCTTTGATTGGAATGATAAACTCATTTTATTGCTTTTCCAGTTTTATTAAGAAACCACCTCCCGGTGCAAGATGTACTTTAATTGAATCATTCTTTTTTATTGTTGTACCAGATAAAAGATAATCTGCCGCATAGCGATCCGCATTCACACCATCCTTGCATATTGTTGCCTTATAACTGGCACCTTCATCAAGAAAATCAAATTTAATATCAATATCTCTTGCAGACCAATCACTCATTCCACCAATAAACCAATTCAGCTTCTTTTCTCTTGCGGTCACTATATATTTTCCCACCTTGCCATCAATAATATATGTTTCATCCCACGTGGTTGGGATGCTCCCCAGCAGCTCCATAAATTCAGGCTCCATCCATGCCTGTGAAGGATTGCCCGCAAATAGTTGCATCGGGTTGTCGTAAACTACAAACATTGCAAGTTGATGGCAGCGTGTTCCCTGGCTCATTACCATTCCTTCAATTTGCCGAAAACCTTTTTGTGTGGCATTGTTTAAAATACCAGGCTCGTAATCGAATGAGCCTGCAAGCATTCGTGTATACGGCAACGTTACATCATGTGGCGGTGTAGGTTTATCGCTCCAGATATTATATTCTGAACCCAACACACCTTCCCTTGATACATTATTGGGGTAAGTGCGGTTGAAGCCCTTTGGCGGATATGCGCCATGATACATGATCATGATATGATGATCTGCGCAGGCTTTCGCAATTTTGTGGTAGAAATTTACTGTCTTTTGATCATCCCTGTCAATGAAGTCCGTCATTATATAATCGACGCCCCATTTATTAAACCTGTCCAAAGCGCTGTCGAGCTGCCTGTTCAGTGTATGCGCAAGCGTCCACATACTTATTTTAATCCCCTTTTCTTTAGCATAAGCAAGAATAGTATCCATGTTAATGTCAGGGTTGATCTTAAACAAGTCTGTATTATCGCTCCATCCCGCATCCATCATGATACGGTTGAAGCCAAAACGTTTTGCAAAATCAATATAATATTTATAGGATGCGGTGTTAACTCCCGATTTGAATGGAACATTGAACAAGTTCACATTGATGATCCATTCATCTGTTCCCTTACCGGGATTTACCCACGATGCATCGCCTATCCTGGACGGGGATGCGAGCCGGTAAACAATATCGTTCGAAGGTAACTGCCTGTCTTCCTCTGCTATTAGTAGTACCCGCCAGGGAAAACTTCTTGTACCTTTTGTCGTCGCAAGGTAGTCTGCTCTTTTTGTGACAACTAATTGCGGGTAATCTCCCGGCGCAAGCCTTTCTTCCAAAGGGTAGGGAGCAAATTTTCCTCTGAACGATGATTTACCCGTTCCCTCTAAAAACATTCCCGGGTAATCTTCTAGATCAGATTCAGTGATGGCAATTTTTGGATTTGAAAGCGGAACAACGAGAACGGGTGTATAACCTAACTCCGTATTTTTTATGCTGTCAACTTCCCTTAACGGATATAACTCTTCATAGCTTGTATGAAAAATATCGGCATCATCACGCTTATGTATGCCTGGGAAATAAGCCGATGGCTTACCAGGGAAATTGAATTCAGCTATTTCATTTTGTACGGTAATCGAATCTTTAAAAGAGGTAAGAAACCTGTAAGCCACGCCATCATCGTACACGCGGAATTCAACTTTATACGGTAGCTTAAATGCGATAGACATTACATTATAATTGTCCGGGATCTTTTTCCTCTTTTCAGGAACAGGCGAAATAATTACTTCATTTACTTTTTTTATTGCATGAGATTTAATGCGATTATCAAAAGAAAAACTTTGCTTATTAACTAAAAGTAAATCTATGGCAGATGGATCCAATATTGATTCTCCATTGAAATCAATCCTGTAAGCCAGGCTTTTTTCCATCCATATTTTTACACAGATTTTTCCTGAAGGTGAACACACCGACAGGGTATCAAGACATAAGCACGCAATAGAAAAACTCATACAAACGGCAACCAGGAAATATTTTTTCATATCTAAAGGAATATCATTCTTTTAAGGAAAGTAATGTCTTACAATAATAATTTATGTCGTCAAACAAAACCTTCCTGGTTTTTTAATAACCAGGATTTTGCGCTAACTGCGGCGCCCTGTTAATTTCATCGATTGGTATCGGAACCCAATACAATTTGTCTGCTGCCGGGCCCCGTTGTTGTACAATGATTTGTTGCCACGTAGTTTTAACAGTACTGTTATCCTTGTTGGTAGTCTGAATAATATCAACACCCGTCGCATCCTGGAGCGCCTCATCAAGAATTTTCCATCTTCTCATATCATACCATCTTACATCTTCATGTACAAATTCAATTCTTCTTTCATAATGCAGAGCCTGCGTTATATCGCCCGTAAAATCGGGGAGGGCGGCTCTGTTCCTAATCATATTAATGGATGTTGTAGCTTCTGCTGTCTCTCCTAATCCAAGGCATGCTTCAGCATAGTTCATAATGATTTCGGCATAGCGAAATTCAATCCATACGTTTTCATTATTATTTGATTCTGTGCCGTATACTTTATCATCCAGATATTTTTTAAATGTATAACCGGTATAAGTGCCGTCATCACCATCAATAGGCCCCTGCCTTGTATCAATTCCATATATCTTACTTTCTTCGGCACCGTTCTTTATAGTGATGCGGGTTCTTCTGTCATAAATTCCAAGAGGATCTCTTTGAGCAAGATCTGCAAAACGTTTTTGCCAAACGGCACTGTCATACAAGATGGTCGCATAGAACCTTGGCTCACGATTGTAATACATATTTGGTGAAGAGTATTTGCCGGAAACATTTTTATAATAACCGTTGGCATCAACCGTATAATGATCGGCAAAGGGCGATCCGTCTTCCATTTCAAAAGCATCCGCCAGGTTCCCGGTAGGCGCATTACAACCATACATTACAAAACCATTGGTTCCATTAATCAGGTTCATCTGGTTGCGGGCTCCTACATCTTTCAGGAACATTTTACCCCATATAATTTCATTGCTGGAGAGGTCTTTTGCTTTAAAGAAAGAGAAAAATTTATCAGCAACAGCCGCTTTGTCCGGGGCACCAAAATCTTCTAACTGGTAAGTACCCAAATCCATAACTGCCTTCGCGGCATTTTTTGCGGCTGTCCATAATGATGTTCTGTCTGGGCCTGTGTAACCAACATATTCATTCGTTGCGGTACCATCTGCAGTAAGGTCGCTTGCTGCAAATAACAGGATCCTGGATTTCAAAGCAAGGGCTGCTCCCTTTGTGGCTCTGCCCATTTCCATATCAGCTTTATCACCTAGCAATGCGGTAGCGGCATCACATTCGCCCGCAATAAAATCTATTGTT
>JBBSPK010000095.1:0-12571 GCA_038258875.1 Chitinophagales bacterium | reverse complement strand
ATCGAAAATAAAAAGTTTAGCAGGGACGATCTTTTCCTGTTAAATGATTTATGGCATAGCTGGCAGCACCATTCTGTTTTTTCGGGAATGAATAAAGAAACTGTTTTACAAAATATTAATCATTCACAGGATGCAGCACATCAGTTTTTAAAAACTTCCTCATGGCTTGTTATTACAGCAGGTACATCCTATCATTACCAACTTAAAAAATCCGGAGAATCGGTTGCCAATTGCCATAAAGCACCGCGGGATCTTTTTGAAAAAAAATTATTGACAACTGATGAAATCATTTCTGATTTGTCGGACGCAGTATCAAAACTTCAATTGTTTAATCCAGGTCTCAAAATTATTTTTACGATTAGTCCCGTAAGGCATGCAAGAGACGGCGTCGTAGAAAATAACAGGAGCAAAGCAAGGCTTATTGAAGCAGTTCATGTTATTGAAGAGCAAACGCAAAATGTATTTTATTTTCCCGCCTATGAATTAATAATTGATGTTTTGCGTGATTATCGTTTTTATAAAACCGATATGGTTCACCCTACTGACGCTGCTGCTGGTTTTGTTTTTGAAAATTTTTGTAATGCATTTCTTGAAAGGGAGGACAAAAACTTATTGGAAGAAATCAAAACAATAGTTTCCGCAGTGAATCATAGACCTTTTCAAAAGGAGAGTGATGGACATAAAAAATTTATGAAGGCACAACTTGAAAAACTAAGAAAGATTAAAACCAGTTTTCCATCAATTGATTTTTCACCTGAAGAAAAATATTTTTCGGAGGGAGGATAAAGTAAGAATCATCATCAATTTAAGTTGTTAAATCCTGTTTGGTACAATGTTTGACTTCATATTAGCACACTAAAAAATTTGAATATGAAATCGTTAAGAATTTTACTTTTTATACTTCCCGTATTTTCTTTCATAATAATGGGCTGTAATGCCACCAAATCCCAAAAGGGAGCAGTTATTGGCGGAACGGCTGGTGCAGTGGGCGGAGCAATTATTGGTAAAGCGGCAGGTAATAAAACACTGGGAACAATTTTAGGTGCCGTTGTTGGCGGATCGGCTGGGGCAATTATTGGACGGAATATGGATAAACAGGCTGAAGAAATTAAAAATGATATTCCCGGTGCAAAAGTTGAAAGGGTAGAAGAAGGAATTAAAGTGGAATTCAATGAAAAGATTTTGTTTGACTTTTCAAAATCGGATATAGGTGCGAATGCAAAAGAAAATCTCAATAAACTGGTTGCTGTACTTAATAAGTATCCAAACACCAATATTGAAATACAGGGCCATACTGATAGCCGGGGAAGCGATGATTATAATATGGGATTATCAGAGAGGCGTGCAACAACTGTTGCAGATTATCTTAAAGCCCAGAGTATCGCTGCATCGCGTATAACAACAAAAGGATATGGTGAATCTGCCCCTGCATATAGCAACGATACAGATGAAGGAATGGCTCAAAATCGCAGAGTGGAGTTTTTAATTACTGCAAATGAACAAATGAAAGAAGAAGCAAAGAAACAGGCAAATCAATAATAACTTATCTCATTTTGTGAGAGAAATATACAAGAGGGGGATGTTCATTGAACATCCCTTTTTCTTTAGCTGAAGGACTGCGTCTCTTTAAATTTTATTTGATGCCTCTCCAACTCTGCTAAAACAGGTTCATAAATTTCCGGCAACACAGGTATATGTAAGCCTCTCAATCTTATTTTATCCTGGAGAATTAATTTAGCGGCTATGCCTAGCGGTAGGCCTACGGTTTTTGCCATGGCAGTCCGTTTTTGATCTTCTCCCTTAACAATCAGGCAACTCCTCACTTCTTCTTTTTTACCCTCTAATTCATATTCAATTTCATGAAGCATCACTATCATGTCCTTATCATGGCTTTGCATGGCAAGTTTCCTTTCTAAAACATTTTGCAAAAGTGAAGCGGAATTTTTTATCCGATAGCTATCGGATTCATTTTCAATTGTCTCATTACTTTTCAGCCCGAGATAATTCACCTGGTCTTCAAATTCTTTTTCATTCAAATTGAGGGAGGGCAACTTTTTACTTTTTTGTTGATACCATTCAAAGTACGTTTTACAGTCTTTAATTTGTTCCTGGTCATTTAAATCTGTAAGTCCCATATTTACAATCTTATTCCACCCGTGACAAAATGAAGGATGCCTTAGCGTTGTTCTTATAAAGGTATCAATATGGGTGAGCCCATACGTATGTGTATAACTAAGTGAATCACGGTTAGGGTACCACGCTAATGAAAGCCCCGGCACATCAACCTTTTTACAATCATGAAAAACGTCCTGATAAGGAAGAGTAATTATTTCACCGTTAATTTTATAAACTGCTCCCGATGACCCCGCCATCACAATATTGCCGGGGTTCCATGTAATTTTATAATGCCAGGGATTGTCATCACTCTCAGGTGATATTAAGCCCCCGCAATGAGATTTAAAAGAAGTAATCACACCTCCTTTATTTTTTATTTCGTTAATAATTTTCATAGCGCTCATGTGATCAATCCCCGGGTCAAGCCCCATCTCACATAAAAACAGCAATCCTTTCTGTTTAATTTCTGCATTCAGCAGCTTTATCTGATCATCAATGTAAGAAGCGGTTAACAGATGTTTTGAAAAATTAAGGCAATCATTGGCCACCAAAAAATGCAGGTGCGGCGGCAACATCGAAATAACGATATCAGCATCTTCAATGAGGAGCCTTCTTTCGGAATAATTGCTCACGTCGGCGGAAACTGCGTGGGCGTTTTTACAGTTCCCTGTTTTAGATTTCGCCAATGCAAGATCAGCATCACAAACCAAAAGTTTCCAGTTATTCTCTTCGCATACTTTACATAAATATTCGATAAGAAAAGTTGCAGATTTACCAGCTCCGAAAATCAAAATATTTTTCATCAAACGCTTTTATAAGGTTCTTAAGTTATAATAAAAATTTGCGCACGTGCCTGCTGATTTTAAGCCCCGAAAAATCAAAGCATCCGGCTTTTACATTTATTTTTTTAGATTAACAAAGGAAAGAAAATTATGGTGGTAAACTCAATAATATCCGCAGCTTTTCTTATCCACAATAAACTCAAAAAATGGTGAAAAAAAAAGAGAGATTTTGGCATATTTTATCAGGAAAAACGCTGTTTAAAAAGTATATTTGCAAATAGTAAAAATTTATGGATACAACCGAAGATCAACTTCCCGGAAACGGTGCTGAAAGGGGAAGAATTATTCCTGTAAATATAGAGGAACAAATGAAATCCGCGTACATCGATTATTCGATGAGCGTGATAGTAGGCCGTGCATTACCCGATGCACGTGATGGCCTCAAACCCGTGCATCGCCGCATTTTATACGGCATGTATGAAATGGGAAACTTTTATAACCGGGCCTATAAAAAATCTGCACGTATAGTCGGTGATGTTATGGGTAAATACCATCCGCATGGCGATGCATCCATTTACGATACAATGGTAAGGATGGCCCAGGACTGGAGTATGCGGTACACCCTTGTTGACGGCCAGGGTAATTTTGGTAGCCAGGACGGTGATAGCCCTGCTGCTATGCGATATACTGAAGTACGGCTGGAAAGAATCGCCGAAACGATGCTTGACGATATCGAAAAAGATACGATAGATTTTCAGCTGAATTATGACGATACAACCAAAGAACCCACGGTATTGCCTACACGCATTCCGCAGTTGTTGTTAAACGGTTCCAGCGGTATCGCAGTGGGAATGGCTACCAACATGCTGCCCCATAATTTAACCGAAGTAATTAATGGTTGCATTGCCTATATCGATAATAAAGAAATAACCATTGATGAGATTATAAAAATTGTGAAGGCTCCGGACTTTCCAACAGGCGGGGTTATTCATGGTTATGAGGGAGTAAAGGCGGGTTTTCATACAGGCAGGGGCAGGGTAGTGGTAAGGGGGAAAGTAACTATTGAAACAACAAAAGCCGGTAGAGAAAAAATTGTGATTACCGAAGTTCCCTACCAGGTAAACCGTGATACACTTACTGAAAAAATAGGCCACCTCATTAATGATAAAGTAATTGAAGGGGTTTCAGATGTAAATAATGAAAGTAATAATAAAGAAGGCACACGTATAGTAGTTGAACTTAAAAAAGATGCAATCGCCCAGGTTGTAATTAATCATTTGTATAAGCACAGTGAATTACAAACTTCGTTCGGCATTAATAATGTTGCGTTGATTAAGGGCCGTCCAAAGATTCTTAATATAAAAGATCTTATCAGGGAGTTTGTGGATTTTCGACATGAAGTAATTGTAAGGCGAACAAAATTTGAACTTAAGAAAGCCCAGGAGAGGGCGCATATCCTTGAGGGTTATCTTATCGCCCTTGATCATTTGGATGAAGTAATAACACTCATAAGAAATTCTGCTACGCCGGAAGTTGCAAAAGATGGGTTAATGAGTAATTTCGAAATGAGTGAGATACAGGCGAAAGCTGTGCTGGAGATGAGGTTGCAGCGGCTTACGGGCATGGAGCGAGATAAAATAAAAGCTGAACATACAGAAGTTCTCGCGTTGATAGCAAGATTACAGGAGATTTTAGATAATGAAGGTTTGCGTTTCCAGATTATTAAAGATGAACTGGAAGAAATCAAACAAAGATTTGGTGATGAACGCAAAACAGAAATTACTTATCTCGCTGATGAAATAAGCATCCAGGATCTTATAGAAGAAGAAGATGTGGTAGTAACGATTTCAAACCTTGGGTATATCAAGCGGACTTCAGCAACAGAATACCGCCAGCAACGCAGGGGAGGAAGGGGAGCCCGCGGAAGCAGTACCCGCCAGGAAGATTATATTGAGCATCTTTTCGTCGCTTCCACACATCACACTTTATTATTCTTTACTGAAAACGGGAAATGTTTCTGGCTTAAAGTATATGAAATCCCTAATGGTGATAAACAAAGCAAAGGCAGGGCATTACAGAACCTGATGCAAATTCCCGCTGATGATAAAGTAAGGGCAATTATTGCTATTAAAGATTTGCAGGATGAAGATTTCATCAACAATAATTATATTGTTTTATGTACAAGAAAAGGAATTATTAAAAAAACAGCCGTTTCCGATTTTTCAAGGCCGCGTCAAAATGGAATAAACGCAATTAGTATTAACGAAGGTGATCAGTTATTGGAAGCATGCCTTACTGATGGCACTACTGAAATAATGATGGCGATTAAAAGCGGCCGTGCTATTCGTTTCCCCGAAACCAAGGTAAGGCCAACAGGCAGGGGAGCAATAGGAGTTTTCGGTATCTCAGTGGATAAAGAGGATGATGAAGTGGTTGGTATGATTTGTGTAAATAGTAATAATCCTGATGTGAGTGTTCTTGTTGTAAGTTCAAAAGGATTCGGGAAAAGAACCGCTGTTGAAGAATACAGGATTACCAATCGCGGGGGCAAAGGAGTTAAAACCATCAATGTTACACAAAAAACCGGGTCATTAATCGGGCTGCTAAATGTTAATGAAAAGGAAGATTTAATGATAACTTGTAAATCCGGTGTAACTATTCGCACCTCAATTGCGACTATACGAGAAGCAGGCCGTGCTACCCAGGGGGTAAAATTGATTCGCCTCGATGAGGGTGATGAAATAGCAGCCATCACAAAATTAAGTGAGCACGAAGATGATGAAACCGACAATGATATAATTATTGAACCCACAACGGGCGATGACAATAACGAAGATACCTCCGATGAAACTTCAAGTGAATCTGGAAATTCAACTGAAAATCAATAAAAAAATGACAATGAAAAAATTAATTTTTACTGTATTAATTACGGGTTTTGTAACGATTGCTTTTTCGCAGGATCTTAAAAAAGTAAAATCTTATGTCGACGATAAGAAGCTTGATAAAGCTAAGACCGAGGTTGATGCTTTTGTTGCAAAATCGCCCAATGATCCCGAAGGCCTTTACTACAAAGCCAAAGTTTATGAGCAAATTGGAGCAAGTGATCAATTTAAAAGTCTTGTAACAGGAGATGCCCGCCAGGAAGCATTTGAGGCATTTAAAAAAGCCATGGCGGATTCAACCAACACCAAAGTGACCTTGCTTGCCATACAGGATAAGTACTCACCGGTATTTAGTTTATACACCGGTTATTATGAAGCTGCGGCTAATGCTTTTAATGCGGCTGCCCAGGCGACTGATAAAGCAGGTTTTGAAAATGCCATGAATTTATTTATTAATGCAGATAATGTGGGGCATTACATAGGCGAAAAAAAATGGTCGAACATAGCGGATATTGATACTACACTCGTTTTAAATATTGGTAAAGCTGCGCTGAATGCGGGCAAAACAGATGTTGCTCAAACGTATTTCATAAAACTTGCCGATGCAAATATTGCGGGAACCGCAGGGGGCGGAGTTAATAATACGCCATTTGAACTACCTTATCAGTGGCTCACCCTGCATTATAAAGATGCGAAGGATGAAGCCAATATGCTCAAATATGCAAAACTTGGCAAACAACTTTTCCCCCAGGATGATTATTACGACCAGGTGTTGATAGATTATTACCGCGATAAAAAAGATCATACTGCTTTATTTGCCAAGTATGATGAGCTGGTAGTTAAAAATCCTGACAGCCTTGTCTATCACTTCAATTATGCCAATGATATTTTTGGATATTTATACAATGGTGATGAAGGCGTAGTCGTGACTAATAAACCGGCCCTTCTGAAAACATTGCAGGACCAGGTTGAAAAGGCACACACCATCAATCCCAATGATGTAGTTACAAACTGGCTATATTCGCAGTATTATTATAACCTGGGAGTTGATACAAGGGATTCGGCAATGCATACCAAAGACCCCAAGATAAAGGCCGACCTCAATGCACAAGCGAAGGAGAATTTTACTAAGGCTATTCCTTATGCAGATAAGGCGATGACTACGCTCGAAGGCGAAGGGTTTAAAAAGTCTGATAAGTCAAGGTATAAATCAATAGACAACCTTATGCAGAAAATTTATGAGAGCCTGAATCAAAATGATAAAGTAAAATTGTACCAGGGTAAATATGACGCCGCCGATACTAAATTTGTAAATTAAAATATTCGATAATTAAAACACGTGAGAAGTAAAGCCCGGGGAATACTCCGGGTTTTTTTATGGCCAAAATCTTATGAACTGATTTTGAAAAATTTTAGAAAGTATATACTAAAAATTATTATTGATACGTTCTCTTATTATTGCTTGCGTTATGAACAAGCTCTTAAAAAATAAGCCTCCATAGGGGGCTTTTTTTATTTGGTGGAGGAGAGGTATGTTGCTTTGAAAAACTTTTTCATGTCGATAATGTTTCAGGTTGCAGCGAAATGGCGTTGAGCAATTTCTCTATATAATGTGAAATAATTTTAAGATAATAGAACCAACAATGAGCGCAATAATACCTGATATTAATGGGTTTTTGCTTGTTACGTCCCAAAGGGACCTAAGCATTGTCATGAGTGTCATCTTCTTAGCTGGAATATTAGGTTCTTTATTCTCGATATTTCGCTTTTTCGTACTTCTTACTAAAACCGAATCATTAAAAAATACCATGGCGGATGCACCTAAAATTTTTCCGAGCGCATCGTCTAAATAGGTTATTTCGTTATCTTCTTTTAATTCTCTTAAAACACTTAGTATAAGCTTTCTTGTTTCCACTTTTTGATTAAATTCAAGGCCCTCCGTATATTCTAATATAATTGGATTGATGTCAATTTCGTTCATAGGGTTGGTGTCAACCAACGCAAGAATATCTTCCATCATCTTTTTTCTATCCATTGATTTAGCTATTTCTTCTATTTCAACGTATTTATATTCCTTACTGTGAGGTGGATTGAAATCGTAGTCAAACTTTTCAATCCCGTCAAATTCCCATTCTCCTAATATATGATTTCTCTTGAATCTACTATATTTCCTTTTTGGTAAAAGTGGTTTATCCATAGCGCCGTTACTTTAAGTATTCCTAAGATAAAAAAAAAAGACTATACTCGACACGTATTGCACTCAAAAAAGAAGCGTAGCTTTTTTATTTCCCTTTCCTGAAGTGAAAATCACTGATAACGGCTATTATGTTACTTAGGTTAGCAAACGGGGAAAAGGTTTAAGTTTTTTTAGAAAACTTTTTCATGCAGGGCAGCTGTGTAGCGATAGCAAAGCCGGGCGGGGAAGCAGAGAAATTGCGTTGAGCAATTTCTCTAATACTTATATTAATGGCAAATTGATTTCCACAACTCCAAAAGAAAATAGCCAGCTGCCCCAACGGCAGCGAGAATTGCAGATATTGCAGTCACCTTTTCGTTCCGCTTCCTTATCCTTATTTCAGTTTCGAGATTTTTAAGATTTATATTTTTAATTCTTTCCTTTTCAGTATAGCCACCCTGTTGTAGAAAAACTTCTCCTTCAAAGGTTATTTGATAATAAGAAAATCCAATTTCCTTAAAAGTAGCTTCCCTCTTTGCTCTATGCTCATCTAAGGATAAAAATCCGTCTTTTATAAGTTTATATAAGATGCGTTTAACTTCATTTGCGTTGAAGTTCATTTTATCTCCTAAGATAATTGTCTGAATATCTTTATAGGAATAACTCATAGATGTCGCATCCTGTTTAGGTATAAACATTTGTAATATAAAATCCAGTTTTTCTGTAGCAAGTAACACAATTAAAAGTTTTAATAATGCTAATCTAATCTATAATCATAATAAGTAAAGGCTTTAAAAACAGAAGCCCGGCTTTTTTATTTTCCTTTTCCTGAAGGTTAGCCGTGCAGCGCCTATTTAACATAATATAAATTATAGGAAAAATAGATAGCTTGAAAACATGACTAGGCAAGGCTAAGTCACATAAAAGTAAAAGATAAAGATTATGAAGGTTTAAAATTTACTCTGCAATAAATTCGCACGATTACAATCATTTAAAAAATTTACAATGAGCAGAATTCTTGATTATGCAGTTATAACCAGTTCTAAAGGAGTTGAAGATTTGGAAACGCTTATAAAACAAAATATAGGTTTTGGATGGCAACCAATTGGCGGGGTTACCATAATAAATCCCACCGGTGAACCTGGCGTTTCCGTTAATAAAGTAACATTCGTCCAGGCTATGGTAAAATACGATTACTGACTAACGAGGCTTTAGATTTTTGTTTTGGCGGTTTATATTTTTTTAATCTTCTCTTTAATATTAATATCATAACCGGCAAAGCATATATAGCAAAAATCAGATTCAAATAATTTCCTGAAATTCCATAAATAATAGCCATCAAGACAATCGTTATAATAAAAATTATGGCGGTCCAAACACTTTGCAGCAGAAGATATTTTTTTTCTAAATTAAATCCCGGCATAGTATATTCAGAATCCTGCCTGAAAAGATAATAGCAAAGAACCGCCTGGGCAACCAGGACCAAAGTAATGTTGCTGATATATAAGAAGACCGGTAAAGGCGAATGCGAGTGGCTGTTGTCAGAAAACCCTGAGACACTAAAGGGAAAACATACAATAAAAAAAATAAAAAGAAGGTTGAGAAAAATGATGGTGTTATTATAACTCCTTAGATATTTAAAGAGTCTTAAATGTCTTGCCCACATAGAGCCAATAAAAAAGAAACTGATAACAAAAGCCATAAATCTAATAATTACAGGCTTGAACACCGATCGTAATTCTGCCGAAGAAGCACCTTCAGGCAAATGCGGAAATTTTACTTCAAGAATAAGCAATGTAATCGCAATCGCAAAAACCGCATCGCTAAACAGGATCATTCTCTCCAGCTCAAACTCTTTTTGTAATTCATTTTCTATTTCCGCCATATAAGGTTTCCTTTTTTTAATTATTTATTTTGAATGAATCAATAAAAGAAATTATGTGCCGGTTAAATTTATTTTCTTCATCAAACAAAAATTTATGCCGCATGGGTAATACATAAACAGGCAATTGACTCAATTCACTTTCAAATTTTGCCAAACGGACTCCGTCTTTTTCTGTTGTCAGAATTATTTTACCTGGTGACTCAATTTTTGAAAAACGGCGTTTTATTTCCGCCAGGTCATCTATATTGAAAATGTGGTGATCTTTAAACAGCATCATTTCATAAGTGCCTGCATAAATTTTTATTTGTTCCTGTAAAGGTTCGGGATTGGCTATGCCGGAAATAACAAGAATCACCGATCCCGGATCCGGCACCTTTTCTTCTTTTGAAAAAAGATGGTATGGAGTTCCATATTCTATCCTGGTAAAAAAAACTTCCTGTTGTTCTGAGGGATTTAATTCTGTGATAATTTCCTGTTTTTCGTTTTCATCGAGGTCAGGTTTGCATTTAGTAACAATAATTACCTGGGCTCTTGCACTGCTTTGCTTCACGTCTCTCAGGTTGCCTGCAGGCAATATGATATCTCTTGTATAGAGGTTCCCGCATTCGGTAAGGAGGATGTTGAGGCCGGCTTTGACTTCCCTGTGCTGAAAAGCATCATCCAGGATAATTACTTCGATACCAGGTTTCGCATGAAGTAGTTGCGGAATACCCACTACCCTTTCTTCGGCTACGGCTACCGTTATATTGGAAAATTTTCTATGAAGCTGCATCGGTTCGTCCCCTATATCAATCGGTGTGCTGCTGTTGTCCGCAATCGCAAAACCTTTTGTTTTCCTTTTGTACCCGCGGCTTAAAGTGGCCACTTCATATTTTCTTCCAAGCAGGCGAATGAGATATTCAGTCATGGGCGTTTTGCCGGTACCACCCAATGCAAGATTTCCTACACATATTACGGGGAAATTAAAAGCGGCTGAGCGCAAAATATTTTTATCGAATAATTTATTGCGCACTCCTATAACAAAACCATATACTACTGACAAGGGAAATAGTATGGAGCGAATTTTTTTTAGCATGAAATTATCACCGTATAACTCCGGTTAAAATTTTTTAGAACTCAAAAATTTCTTGTGGCGTTACACAATAATTTAAAGATATATCAAATTGATTTATACCATCGATCTGCTCTTCCGGCTTAAAAAAACTTAAGCCGATTTTAATTACATCCCTCCTGCATTCTGATAAAAATTTATCATAATACCCCTTGCCATACCCTACCCTGAATCCCCGTTTGTCAAATGCAAGCAAGGGAACAATAACCAGGTCAATCTCCTTTGGTGAAAAAATTTCCCCGCCTGCAGGTTCCGCAATTCCGAATCGATTTTCTATAAGTTCAGTTTCTTCCCTAAAATGTAAATGCTCCATATTCCCTGAGGCAATATCAATTCTTGGCACCAATATTCTTAAGCCTGGATTTTTAAACCTCATGTACCTCGCTATGGCAAAAGTATCAGCCTCCCGAAGTTTTTCAGAGGCGATGTATATGTGGGCGCATGAAATAAAAGGTAGATCAATTGTCTGAAAATTTATGAGGATGAGATCGGCAAATTTTTCCTCCTCGGCAAACGAAAGCCAGCTTCTTTTTTCTTTATAAATTTTTCTGAGTTCAGTTTTAGTCATAAAAATTTTGCAAGTTGGATTCTTATTTTTTCGGCTTCATCCTTTATACTTTTTTTTGAAATTTCTTCCAAATGCCTTACGGAGCCGATAATCGGATAGCCGCTCCATTTTTCTATTTCACTTTCATAGTTCAGAAAGTCATCTGTAAATATCCAACCCGCCACATCAATTTTTTCTTTTTTTAAAACAGCTGCCGTAAGCAGTGAATGATTGATACTGCCGAGTTCATTTTTACTCACTATGATTACCCGTGCTTTTAATTCTTTTATTAACTGAACAACAAATTCTTTTTTATTTAATGGCACCATAAGGCCTCCTGCACCTTCAATAATTAACCTGTTTTTTGTTTTAGGCAAGCGTGTAACTATATCTTTTAACAGGATTTTACTTTGCTCTTCTCTTGCAGCAATATGAGGTGATGCAGCCATTTTAAATTTATATACTTCAGGATGTATAACTGTTTTTTTATTTGAGATCATTCGCTTAACCCAAAGTGAATCAGTATCGTTTGCAAAACCGGCCTGTACCGGTTTCCAGTAATCTGCATGTAGAGATTCAGTAACTATTGCTGCAACCAGGGTTTTACCAACACCAGTGCCCGTTCCGGTAATAAATATTGGTTTCATGTTTTATTTGTAAAAATTGAGAAAACAGTGGTTCCATAATTTCTCGATGTTTTAAATAAAATTTCTTTTTCATAATTATTAGCGGGTGTATGCTCCAGCACAAACCAGCCACCAGGATTTAATAATTTTTTTTGTCTTATTAATACCGGCAGGTCATCAATATTTGTCAAGGCGTAAGGAGGACCGGCAAAAATAAAATCGTATTTATCTGCGGTCGTCTCTAAAAAACGAAATACATCCATTTTAATAACCTTACAATTTTCAATTTGTAAATTGCCAATTGTTTTTTGTATGAAGGCATACATTTTAGCGTCCTTTTCAATAATAGTAAGATCGGCTGCTCCTCTCGAAGCAAGTTCATAGCTAATGCTTCCGGTTCCCCCAAAAATGTCAAGCGTTTTTAATCCCTGTATAGAAATATTGTTT
>JBBSPK010000094.1:0-12590 GCA_038258875.1 Chitinophagales bacterium | reverse complement strand
TTAACTTTGTTACTATGCTTTGCCTTTTTTTATGCTTTATAATTAGTTAATTCTTCCTTTAAAAAGGCAGCCGTAAAACTCTTTTTATTTTCAATAAGCTTTTCCGGTGTTCCTTCAAATAAAATCTTTCCACCCCCATCTCCACCTTCAGGGCCAAGATCTATAATATGATCGGCAATTTTTATTACATCCATATTATGCTCGATTACAAGGACAGTATTACCGCGATCAACCAATTTATTCAATACATCTGCAAGGTGTTGAATATCCTGGAAATGAAGGCCGGTCGTGGGCTCATCAAGAATGTAAAAAGTTTTGCCCGTATCTCTTTTGCTCAATTCGGTTGATAATTTCACACGCTGGGCCTCTCCACCGCTTAGTGTAACAGCACTTTGGCCAAGTGTAATATATCCAAGGCCTACTTCCTGCAACACCTTAATTTTTCTATAGATATAGGGAACGTTTTGAAAAAATTCCACAGCCTCATCGACTGTCATCTCAAGTACATCACTTATTGACTTTCCTTTATATCTTATTTCGAGTGTTTCCCTGTTATATCTTTTACCATTACACTTCTTGCAATGAACGTAAACATCGGGTAAAAAATTCATTTCTATTACCCGCATACCACCTCCTTCGCATAAATCGCATCGCCCGCTTTTTACATTGAATGAAAAACGGCCGGCTTTATATCCTCTTATTTTAGCTTCTGGTACCGATGCAAATAATGTTCTTATATCAGTAAAAAATCCACAATAGGTGGCTGGATTGCTCCGCGGAGTCCTGCCGATCGGTGATTGGTCTATTTCAACAACTTTATCAATAAATTCAAGTCCCTGTATACTCCTATAAACATGGGGAGTCATTTTACTTTTATAAGCATGGATGCTCAATATTGGGTACAACGTTTCATTTATTAGCGTTGATTTACCGCTGCCACTTACCCCGGTAACACATATAAACTTCCCCAAAGGGAATTGAACATTAATATTTTTCAGGTTATTGCCGGCTGCGCCCTTCAAATAAAGTGTATTTCCATTTCCCTTTCTCCTTTGAGCAGGAATCTTAATTTGCTTTTTGCCATTAAGGTAAGCCGACGTAAGGGTGTCAAGCTTTAATAAATCTTTGGGAGTACCGCTGGCAACAATTTCTCCCCCGTGTTTACCTGCCATGGGTCCAATATCAATCAGGTAGTCTGCCGCCATCATAATATCTTTATCATGCTCAACCACCAAAACGCTGTTGCCAATGTCTCTTAAATTTTTAAGCGCCACAATAAGTCGGTGATTATCCCGGTGATGCAGGCCAATGCTGGGTTCGTCAAGGATATAGGTAATCCCTTGCAATTGTGAGCCTATCTGAGTAGCCAGTCTTATGCGTTGAGATTCGCCCCCGCTAAGGCTTTTAGAAGGGCGGCTTAGGGAAAGGTAATTTAATCCCACATCCAATAAAAACCTGACACGTTCTTTTATTTCTTTTAAAATGTCTTTTGCAATTATATTTTGCCGGTTAGTTAACCTGGATTCGATTCCCGTAAACCAAGATAGTACTTTATCGAGATTTAGATCACTTATTTCGGCGATATCTTTATCGTCAATCTTAAACCAAAGACTTTCTTTTTTAAGACGTTTCCCATTACATGCAGCACATGTTTTTAATTGCATAAACCTTTCTACCCACACTCTTAAAGCGTCACTTGTAGTACCGGAGCTAAACCACCTTTTGATCATATTTACTATTCCTTCATAATCATCAGTTCCATATGCATGCTCTTCTGAGGTATCCATATCAACGGACATTAATTTCGAATAGCCTGTATCGTTAACATCAATATCATTTTTACCATACAATAAAATATTCAAGGCTTGTTTGGGAAGCTGGGAAACCGGTTTATCAAGGCTGAATTTTTGCCTTTTCGCTATTTGCTGAACCTGCTTAAACACATATGCCTCTCTTTCTTCTCCGAGTGGAGCGATAGCGCCTTCATTGATGCTTAAAGCAGGATTGGGAATTATACTTTCCAGGTCAACCTGGTAAACATTACCAAGTCCTTTACACACCGGGCATGCACCATAAGGTGAGTTAAATGAAAACGTATTGGGTGATGGTTCTTCATAGCTGATACCCGTATCTTCGCACATAAGCTGGCGGCTGTATTGAACCTGCTCGTTATTATCATTTAATAATAAAAAAAGCAGCCCGTTACCCAACTGCAGAGATTTTTGTATGCTCTGGCTTAGCCTTACTTTATGTTCTTGTTCCACCTGGAGCCTGTCAACAACTAATTCTATGTCATGAATTTTATACCTGTCCACCTGCATTTTAGGAATCAAATCTTTTATTTCCCCGTCAATTCTTACTTTTAGAAAACCTTTTTTTCTTACGTCTTCAAAAAGCTCACGATAATGGCCTTTACGTCCCCGAACAAGGGGAGCCAGCAGGCTTATTTTCTTCCCTGTATATTTTGATAAAATATTTTCCACAATTTCATCTTCACTCCATTTTACCATTTTTTTACCGCTGTTGTAACTATATGCTTCCCCTATTCTCGCATATAGCAAACGAAGGAAATCATAAACTTCAGTGACCGTGCCTACAGTGCTTCTTGGATTTTTATTAGTGGTTTTTTGCTCAATTGAAATTACAGGAGATAATCCCGATATTTTATCAACATCAGGCCTTTCCATATCACCCATAAATTGGCGCGCATAAGCAGAAAAGCTCTCCATATACCTGCGTTGGCCTTCAGCATAAATAGTATCAAATGCGAGTGATGATTTACCACTACCACTGATACCGGTGATTACTACGAGCTTATTTTTGGGAATTGAAATATCGATATTCCTGAGGTTATGCTCTCTTGCACCAAATATTTTTATTGTTTCTTCTTCAATATCTATGGTTTCTTCATCCGGTAATTCTACGTCTTGTAATTCTACGTCCAGCTTCTTCACTTTTTGCATAATAAAGTTTACAAATTTACTATTAAAAAGTTTGATGGATGAATATCAGTACGCTGACATGAGCCAAAAAAAATTTAATCCCGCAGGATAAATCAACGAAAACGGAATCCGCACAAATGACGAAAGCCGTAGCGATTACTATATTCACCCAAAATTTCAATTTGTGATGTGAATATCTTTTGTGAATTTTTTTTAAAATATTTTTTTTAATTACATTCAGATATAATTTTTTTATCGTAGTTTTAATTTCCCTTTATACCCTTGAAAATGTTTGTCAGTTTTTTAGCCCCCAAATTCAAAAATTTGAATGTTTTTTTACAATAATTAAAATGTTTGGCCGTTTCAATAAAGTTGAAGACCGGTATTTTAAAAATTCAGAAATCAATAACAAGTCATATATAATTTTAATTCAAATAAATTATTACATTTGTCCTTACCCTCAATGTTTAAAAAAATGAAGACCAAGTTATTTACGCTGATAGCTATTTTAGCTGTTTTTATCTTATCCGGTTGTGGTAAAATCGGTAAATCGAAAGGCCTTCCCAATGACGGGCAGCTCCACGGAGTGGCACCGGCAAGTCGTTATAGCTTACCCAAACCTCCAGGGATGGTTTATATTCCACCGGGAACATTTCATATGGGCCCCAGCGACGAAGATATAAACTATGCATTCACTGCACGTAACAAGCAGGTTTCAATAAGTGGCTTCTGGATGGATGCTACGGAAATTACCAATAATGAATATCGCCAGTTTACGAATTGGGTGAGAGATTCCATTGCTGGTAAACTGCTTGGATATGTAAAACAGGGCTCAGACGGTAATGAATACCTGGATTGGAAAAAAGTAGCAACAATAAAATGGAGTGATAAAGCAACTATGGAAAAAATAGATGCTATGATTGTGACTCCCGATAACAGAATTTTTGGCAAAAAAGAACTTGACCCTCTTAAAATTTTGTATCATTCCGAAACTTTTGATTTTAAAGAGGCCGCCAAAAGAGAAAATGCAAATGTTCCCAGGGGAAAGTTTATTACAAGATCGGATATCGCCGTTTACCCGGACACTTTAGTTTGGGTAAGAGACTTCGCTTATTCTTATAATGAACCCATGTCAAAGCAATATTACAGTCACCCTGCATTTGGTAATTACCCGGTAGTTGGGGTAAATTGGAAACAGGCAACTGCTTTCTGCGAATGGCGCACCCACTTTTTAAATTCATATTTACTTAATAAAAGCAGGTCAACAGAGTCTCCTTTTCGCCTTCCAACAGAAGCACAGTGGGAATATGCAGCAAGAGGCGGAAGGTCGCAGTCACCTTATCCATGGGGTGGACCCTATTTAAGAAACAGGAAAGGATGCCTTCTCGCCAACTTTAAGCCTGGTCGTGGTAACTATCCGGAAGATGGTGGATTCTATACAGTACGGGCAGATGCTTATTGGCCTAATGATTTTGGCTTGTACAATATGGCGGGTAATGTGGCGGAATGGACATCATCATTATACTATGAAGGTGGTTACAATTTCCAACATGACATGAACCCTGATATCAGGTGGAATGCAAAAGACCAGGATCCTCCCCGCATGAAACGGAAAGTGATTCGTGGTGGAAGCTGGAAAGATGTTGGCTACTTTTTACAAACAAGCACAAGAGCTTACGAATACCAGGATACAGCTAAGGCTTATATCGGCTTCCGTTGTGTTATTGATTTACCGCCGGTTACCAGCAAAAAAGGTAAAAAATAAATATTATTCCATAGAAAAATTTTTAGTAAAAACTTAATGCCTGTATTAATCTTTAATATGGGCATTGTATTATATGAAACCCAGTAAACAAAAATTTAAACAAAATCAAAATTTAAATTATCATGCCCCACAGAAAAAGAACCTTCCTCACACTAATTGATGTATTAGTAAGCGCCGGTGCCGCAGTAATTATATTTGCCGCATGGGCCAAGTTAACTCACCAGTCTTATGCCGATATGATGCTTACTATTGGTATGTGGACTGAGACCGCTATCTTTCTTGTTTATGCAGGAATAGAATGGGTTAAGCCTAAAAGGCATGAAGAAGATATTCAGCCAGGTGAAGAAGAAGTAGCAGTTGTTGGAAATCCCGCCCTGCAATCAATGGATAAAATGTTGCTGGAAGCAGATATCACTCCGGTAAACCTAAAAAGACTTGGAGACAATTTTCAAAAATTAGGAACAACTGTTTCCCACATAGGAGAAGTAGGAGATGTTGTAAAATCAACCGGAGATTTTTCGGCTAAAACAAAAGAAGCAACTTCTGCCCTTGGTATGATGAAAGATGCTTATGTAAATTCTGCAAATACTATGAGCAGTTTTAATAATGCAGCCGACAGCGCTAAAGGATTTCATGAGCAAGTTACTGTACTTACCAAGAACCTGGGATCACTAAATACTATTTATGAACTTGAGTTAAATGAAAGTAATAACCACCTAAAAACATTAAACAGTTTTTATGGAAAAATGGCAGAGGCGAGTGAGGTAATGATGTCAACTGTTGGCGATGCACAAAGCGCAAAAGAACAAATTGGCGCTCTTGCTAATAATTTGGGCAAGCTTAACCAGGTTTATGGAAATATGTTAAGCGCTATGCAGGGCAGACAATAACGAATTAATTAATAAACTAACACAGTAAATCTAAATATCATGGCATTACCCAGAGAACCGCGGCAAAAGATGATAAACATCATGTACCTGGTGCTTACAGCAATATTGGCCTTGAATGTATCTAATGAGGTGATTAATGCATTTAGGGTTGTAGATACAAGTTTGAGAACTTCGAATGAAAACATCAGTATTTCAAATAGCAGTTTATATACATCTCTTGCGGAAAAATTGAAAAAGCCTGAATCCGCTGAAAAGGCAAGTAAATGGACACCTCTTGCAATGAGAGCAAAACAATATTCAGATGAAATGATGGAATACATTAATGGTTTAAAGCTTGACCTTAAAAAAGGAGCAGACCTTAAAATGAGATGGGACAAGGTAACTAAGGACAGTGTAGAAGATTATAGGATGGATAATCTTGATGCTTCCACCAGGTTGTTTGAAACAAACGGAAAGGGAGAAGAACTTGAAAAACGTTTGGAAAAATATAAGAAAGACATGCTCGATATTGATCCCTCTATCAGAAAAGAATTTGAAAAAACTTTTCCTGTAAATACTATCCCTCCTCCTTCCATGGATGGCACAAAAAAAGATTTTACACAATCTTTCTTTCATATGACTCCGACTATTGCAGCTTTAACTATTCTTAGTAAGTTTCAAAATAATATTAAAAATGCCGAAAATGAAATTGTAACCTACTGTGATAATCAAATAGGTAAGGTCGATTTGCATATGGATCAGGCGGCTGTGCTGGTTGGTCAAAGTTCAAACTACTTAATGCCGGGACAACAACTAAGCGTTACTGCTGGTGTAGGTTCCTATAGTTCTGCTGCATCTCCGGTAATTTCTATAAATGGCAGTAATGTACCGGTTTCGAACGGGCAGGGAGCTTATACAACAACTGTGGGTGGATCTGGAGATAAGGCTATAACAGTAAATGTTAGTTATAAAGATGAAAATAATATTACCAAAACCGAAACGAGGACTATTAAATATACTGTGGGTACACCGGGTGGTGCCGCAGTAATGCTTGATAAAATGAATGTATTTTATATTGGAGTAGATAATCCGGTTACTATTTCTTCAGGAACCGGATGGGATAAGACCCATGTTACTATGACATCAGGAACCTTAAAACCTTCCGGAGGCCCCGGTAAATTCACCGTAAGAGTAAGCGCTGTTGGTAAAACGAATATCAATGTAAATGCTGATGGTAAAAACTCTTCTTATGAATTTAGAATAAAAAGAATTCCTGATCCTATTTTAAAAGTGGGACCAAGCAGTGGCGGAAGAATGCAATCAGTTGTTTTTAAAAATCAACAATTCTGCAGGGCTGACTTAGAAAATTTTGATTTCGATGCAAGGTTTAATGTGGTGAGTGCAACTGTTTATTTTTCAGGTGCTAATTTTTCCAGTGTGCAAACTGCAACAATTTCGGGGGGAAGCCTGGGGGGATTATCAGCTCAGTTAGCTAAATGCATTCCAGGAACTTCAATTACATTTGATAACGTAAAGGTTCAGGGCCCTGATGGCACTGTAAGGAATATACCGGGACCTGGTTTTATATTATATTAAAGTATATAAAGAACAAATATAAATGGCTATGAAAAATATTATGGTAAAATGCTTAATAATGGTCTTGAGTTGTTGCGTATGCTATAGCGCTGCGGATGCCCAGGCAAAGAAAAAGAAAGCACCCACACGTACTGTAAAAAAACGTACGACTGCAAAACGTACGACTACTTCAAAAACGAAGGCTAACATCAGCCCAAGCGCCAAAGTAGATACTGCCGTTGTAATTGCACCTCCAAAGATTGACAGCCTGCCAATACCGGTAGTGAAAAAATCTTTACGCCCGGATGATGCGATAGAACGCAACCTCGTGAAAGATAGAAATCCATTGGCATATGAGCACCTGCGTGAAGATGATGCTATTTACCGTGAAAAAATATGGCGTGAGATCGATACGCGTGAGAAAATGAATCTTCCCTTTCGTTATGCTGCGAATGAAGATAACGGCAACCAGCGTTTTATTTCCATTCTTTTTAAAGCAATCCAGGATGGCCCGGATAATGGCGGTGTAACAGTATTTGACGCCGTTGATGACAGGTTTACAACCCCAATGACTATTGGCGATGTTGCTAACAAGATTTCAGGTGGTGCCGTTGAAGTTCCTCTTTATGATGAACTTGGAAATGTAACTGGTACTAAAACCGTTACCGCAGAAGTAAACCTTGATTCTTTTTACAAATTCAGGATAAAAGAAGAAGTAATTTTTGATAAGGAAAGCTCCAGGCTATTTTGGAGAATCCTGGGAATTGCTCCTGTAAAAAATGTTGTGACATCGCAAGGCGTAAACCTTGGTGAGACAGAACTTTTCTGGGTTTATTATCCTGATATGCGCCCTATCTTTGCAAAGTACGAAGTGTACAATGGCAAAAACTTTGGAGCACGCATGAGTTGGGAAGAGTTGTTTGAAAGCCGTATGTTTTATGGAAGAATAATCAAGAGCACTTTGGATAATCCATGGGATCAATATCTGTACCAGCAGCAGGGCCTGAAAGATAGCCGGATATTACAATTACTGGAAGGTGAAAATATAAAAGATAGAATATTTAACTACGAACAGAACCTGTGGAGTTATTAATAATTTCAAAATAAAATTGAAAAGAGGAAGCAGCAACGCTTCCTTTTTTTATTCCCGGATACTGATACTCGGTAATAAGAAACCGGAAGTAGTTGATTTTATCTTTTTATATAAATGATGCTGCCGAAGTAACAATCATTGCAAATTAATTCTTCATTAAATTGAAGGGAGCTAAACAAATAACCGGTAAGACAACAATGGGCGATAACCGGGGTTGTTTTCACGTAAAAAGTATCTGCTTTTTGATTTTGAATTTGAATAAAAAGCTTATCAACATCGTCAGGCACAGCTATAACAAAATGTTTTGGAAAATTTGCGGAATCGTCATAAAAATCCAGGTGGGTTGTATCAATAGTATTTCTCTTTTTAAAAACTGCAAGATCTTCCAATTCGTATTTCGGAGGGGTAGAAAAAAATAAATCTTTGTTAGTTACTGTATCATAAAATGTAAACTTTACAACAGGCGTTCAATCAGTACAGCAGGACAAGCCGCCTCTGAACAGTTATTCGAATTATCTTTTTTACACGCAAAACCTGCGAACACTATGAGAAATATTAGCAGCGATTTTTTCATACTATTTGTTGAGATTGACACAAATGTTTTTAAACCCGTTGCATTAACTTTTTGCTTTGCGAATATTTTCTGTTCGTAAACTCCTCTTTTAATTCTTAACCTCTAAGGGACTTTTATTTATTTTGATTGGCATCATGATTTTTAATGGCGCCATTAAAATACTTCTCTATAATAGCAGCTTTTGAATTTCCAACTTCTCCAGCAAGTTCTTCAATTGAAAGTTCTTTTATTTTCTTTACCGATTTAAATTTTTTCAAAAGCGAATCAGCTGTATTTTTTCCAATACCTTTTATCATTTCCAGCTCATTTACGAATGTTCCCCTGCTGCGTTGATTGCGGTGAAAATTAATTCCAAAGCGATGAACTTCGTCTCTTATTCTTCTTATTAGTTTAAGGCTTTCGCTGTCCCATGGTAATTTAATTGATTGCTGATCTCCCGGGAAAAAAATCTCTTCTTCATTTTTCGCAAGCCCTACGATTGTAGTCTCACCCTGTAGTTGTAACTCATTTATTCCTTCTACTGCCGCATTCAACTGCCCTTTACCCCCATCAATAATTATAAGCTGCGGTAATGCCGTTTTCTCCCTCTCAAGCCTTTTATATCTCCTGGTTACCACTTCTTTCATACTTGCAAAATCATTAATGCCGCTTACAGTCTTAATATTGAATTTGCGATACTGGCCTTTATCAGGAAGGCCATTCCTGAAATACACCATTGCAGCAACAGGATAGCTACCCTGGAAATTCGAATTATCGAAGCATTCAATGTGCTCAGGAAACGCACTTAAATGAAGGTCTTTTTGCAATTGCTCCAATACTTTTTGTTTTTCCCTGTCAGACTTTCCTTCAAGCTGAAGCATCTTCTTTCGCTTCAATTCTTCAATAAAATAATTCACATTTTTTTCGGAGAGCTCCAGCAATTTTTTCTTATCGCCTGCTTTAGGAATCGTTACGACAACACCCTCTTCAGGATAATTAAGTTCGAAAGGCACAATTAATTCGCTCGCCTCACTTGTAAAAGTATTCCGCATCCTTCCTATGGCAAATAAAAGAACCTCCCCTTCCGTTTCTTCAAGCTTTGGTTCCAATACAATTGTTTTTGTAAGTACGATAGTTCCTTCGCTTACCATTAAATAGTTTACATAAGCAATATCTCCATCTTTCAGGATTGAAAAAACATCCACATTTCCTACATGTTCATTTACCACTTTAGATTTCGCTTTATAATTTTGAAGGTGCTCAATTTTTTTCCGGAGTAACTCCGCCTTTTCAAATTCCATATTTTCTGCACATTGCTCCATTTCATTTTTAAAGTGATGAATAACGGGATTGAGATTGCCCTTCATAAGATTTTTAAGCCTGCCCAATCCCTCCATATAATCCTGTTCAGATTGAAGTCCCTCACAGGGGCCTTTGCAATTTCCGAGATGATATTCAAGACATACTTTAAATTTCCCTTTTCGGATATTCTGCTCCGTTAGATTAAGTTTGCAGGTCCGTAACTGTATATTCTGTTTTATAAACAACAGCAGTTCCCTTACTTTTCCAACAGAAGTAAACGGGCCAAGATACTGGGAGCCATCATTAATTTTTGACCGCGTTAAAAAAACTCTTGGAAATGGTTCATTTTTTATGACCAGGTAAGGATAGGATTTATCATCTTTAAGATTAATATTAAATTTTGGTTGAAATTGTTTGATCAGCGAGTTTTCAAGTAAAAATGCATCCTGCTCGCTATCAACAATGGTGAATTCGATTTTATGAATTCTTCTTACCAGTTCATGCGTTTTATAACCCGTAAAAGTTTTAGTAAAATAAGAGCTCACTCTCTTTCTTATACTATTTGCTTTACCAACATAAATTAATTCGTTGTTATCATCGTAATATTTATAAATGCCAGGCTGGTTTGGCAATGTTTTTAATATGGTCTGGAAAACATCCTGTGTCATTTTCACAATTTGAGCGCCTTTGAAATATCTTTACCGAAACTTATTCATCAAAATCCCATTTCATTATCTCTTCACTTACCTGTGGGTCTTTATTTTGCTCTTGAACAATGGTTCTTATACTGCACCATTTGCCTACGTTCCAGGTGAGTTGAGTGGTTATATTTTGTTTATTTACTATTTCTTCCTTCACTAAATAAATGCGCTGAACCGTATTCTTTTGGGGATCGAGATAGACGTCCCAGTGATTTAATTTCATCGAATCAGGCAAGGGTTTTTTCAAATCATAAGAAAAAGTGACGGCATTTATAGTTTGATCGAAAAAAGATTTTTCAGTAAAGTAATTGCTCATTGACGCGGAATCAATAACCGGGTGAAGGAAGGGAAAAGCAAATTCGCGAATATTTTCTTTCCTGAGCCATAAAGAATCCTGTTTGTTCCCGTTAATTGTAATTTTCAAAGGTGTTATGGGAAGGGAATCTGTTTCATTCAACTGACCGAGAAGAAAATCCGTAACGGGAAAAAATTGTATTTCATTATCATCTTGTTTGGTCAAAACTTCTTTTCCAGAATTATGACAAGCACCTAAAACAATTATAAATAAAATACAATTTACCGTAATGAATTTTTGCATGCGCAAAATTACGAATAAAAAAAAGCCGCTGCAGGGTACGGAGCAACGACTTTAAAAAATGATAGTTAAAAAACTAAAACGTAAAAAAGGGGAATTTTATTGCTGCGAAGTATTTCTATTTGGAAACGCCAATTCTAATTCCATAATCAACTAAATGTTCTTTAAGAGGATAATCTCTTTCATAGGTTGAAAGCCATTGGTAACGAACATTAGGGCCTATGCGCCATTTAAATTTTGCAGAGCTGAAACTAACAAACGCACCAAAATTGCTGCTAACATTCCATTTGCGTAAAAGAGAAGGATCATTTATATAATTTTTTCCATCGGAGGAAAGAACGTAGGCGTTGCTTTTAATTACTATTGAAGGCTCTACATTGCTACTGATATTAAATTGCAATTTATCATTTCCAAAAAATTCATATTGTAACCCAATTGGTATTGAAGCCTGCCAGTTATAATTTCTCAACGAGACTATTGTGTTTCCTGTTCCAACGCCATAGTGATTTATAAAACTCCTTGAATAGATATCGCCTGACTTATCTCTCAATATTAATGTAGCAAAAGTTGGATGTACTTCGTTAGAAATAAGATTGTACCCTGAATAGGTAAGGTGGGCACCGGTTGTGAACTGGAGTTTTTTACTAAGGGTATAGTTCATTTGGAGGCCGGCTTCAAAACCTAAAGCGGAATTGTGCAAAATCTTATTTCCCCTGGAATTTACTGTAACTGTTGGTGACAAATTGGTAGCGGGGTCTATTGTTAATGGAGCGCCCGTGAAGGAGACACTGCTAACAAACGGTGCAGCATAAAGCACCCAGGTTATCTTGTCATTTCTTTTTTTATGAACTTTTGCAGTTTTGGTTTCTGAATCAAGACTGTTGTTAGAAGAATTAATTTTTTGATCATTCTCTTTTGATGATAACTCCTGCGATATTAAACCATTCTTGTTTCCAGGCTTAACTTTGGTTGAAGACCGGGAATTTTCATAATCGTTGATAACCTCTGCTTGCCCTCTATTTTCATTTGTACCAACCACCGGAACACTAAAGTTTTGGAATGGACTAAACACATAATCCTTTTCAAATACTGATGATAATGAATTATTTCCAGGTTTAAAATTGTCAGTCAACAGGTAACCCATTAGCGAACTACTATTGTTGGCAATATTTTGTTTCGTCGAAAGATTTGTATT
>JBBSPK010000093.1:0-12629 GCA_038258875.1 Chitinophagales bacterium | reverse complement strand
ACAATGGGTTGTAGTACATTTGAACAGTTATTTTGCTGCCTCACTTTGCGCACTTTTTGTGCCATTGTGAGGCTTTTTTATAACTGTTCACATCTTCTAATCCAATGTGGGTAAGTATTTGAATTTATCGGGATGACCCTATATAATTTTTGAGAAAACTATTGACTGCTTTCAAACTTTTTCCTGATAATATTTAACGCTGCACCGGCTTTGAACCATTCAATCTGCTGTTCATTATAGGTATGATTAACGAGAAAATTATCTGAAGTTCCGTCCTTATGATTTAATTGGATAACCAACGGCTTGTTTACAGAGAAGGCCGTTAAACCCCTAATATCAATTCCATCATCCTCCTGTATTTTATCATAGTCGTCTTTATTGTCAAAAGTAAGCCCAAGCATTCCCTGTTTTTTTAAATTGGTTTCGTGTATGCGAGCAAAAGATTTTACAAGAACCGCCCGTACGCCAAGATGCCGGGGTTCCATTGCGGCATGTTCACGTGAGGAACCTTCGCCATAATTTTCATCACCCACAATTATAGAACCTACGCCCGCTGCTTTATACGCCCGTTGTGTCTCAGGCAAAGCGCCATACTCGCCGGTAAGCTGATTTTTTACAAGATTTGTTTTTTCATTAAAAAAATTTACAGCGCCAATCAAAAGATTGTTACTGATGTTATCCAAATGTCCGCGAAACTTAAGCCACGGTCCGGCCATAGAAATATGATCAGTCGTACATTTCCCTTTGGCTTTAATCAATAATTTTAAGTCACAAAGGTCAGTGCCTTCCCAAGCGGGAAATGGATCTAATATTTGTAAACGATCAGAAGTTGGTGAAACCAATACTTCAATATGACTGCCGTCTTCCGCAGGAGACTGGTAGCCTGCATCTTCTACTGCAAAACCCTTCAGTGGCATTTCAATTCCTTCAGGTTCTTTCAGTTTTATTTTTTCTCCTTTTTCATTAGTAAGATAGTCAGTAAGCGGGTTAAAGGTTAAAGAACCTGCTAATGCCATAGCGGTTGTTAATTCAGGCGATGCAACAAAAGCGTGAGTATTCGGGTTCCCATCATTTCTTTTTGCAAAATTCCTGTTATAAGAAGTTACAATAGAATTTTTACGGCTTGGGTCGTTGGAATGTCTTGCCCATTGCCCTATACACGGTCCGCACGCATTGGCAAGAACTACTCCACCCATTTGTTCAAAGATTTGCAGGTATCCGTCTCTTTCCACCGTAAATCTTACCTGTTCACTGCCGGGAGTAATTGTAAATTCCGATTTTGCTTTTAGCCCGTTTTCAGTAGCCTGCGCAGCGATTGAAGCAGCCCTGGTAATATCCTCGTACGAAGAATTGGTGCACGAACCTATCAAACCCACTTCCAATTCTTCAGGCCATTCGTTAACCCTAACTGCATCTGCGAATTTGGAAATTGGCCATGCCAAATCGGGCGTGAAAGGGCCATTGATGTGGGGTTCCAGCTCCGATAAATTAATCTCTATAACCTGGTCGAAATACTTTTCAGGGTTTGCATATACGTCTTCATCACCGGTAAGATGTTCGGCAATTGTATCTGCCATATCTGCAACTTCTGCCCTGCCGGTTCCTCTTAAATAATCTGCCATCTTTTTATCATATCCAAAAATTGAAGTGGTTGCGCCAATCTCAGCACCCATATTGCAGATAGTTCCTTTGCCTGTGCAAGACAGTGAGGTGGCGCCTTCACCAAAATATTCAAGGATGGCACCCGTACCACCTTTTACCGTAAGTATACCCGCCACTTTTAAGATAATATCCTTTGAGGCTGTCCAGCCGCTAAGCCTACCCGTTAGTTTAACCCCAATGAGCTTTGGAAATTTTAATTCCCAGGGTAATCCTGCCATCACATCACAGGCATCAGCGCCACCCACGCCAATGGCAACGATACCGAGTCCTCCTGCATTAACGGTATGCGAATCTGTACCGATCATCATTCCCCCGGGGAAAGCATAGTTTTCAAGCACCACCTGGTGAATGATACCTGCGCCCGGTTTCCAGAAGCCAATTCCATATTTATTGGAGACAGATGCAAGAAAATCGTAAACTTCTTTATTTTGTGTTTTTGCTTTTGACAAGTCAGGCACAGCGCCAACTTCAGCTTGTATTAAATGGTCGCAATGTACGGTTGAAGGAACCGAAACTGTAGTTCTGCCTGACTGCATAAATTGTAGTAAAGCCATTTGTGCTGTAGCATCCTGCATCGCAACCCTGTCCGGCGCAAAGTCTACATAGCTCTTGCTTCGCTCGTAAGGTTTATCAGCATCTCCTTGCCACAAATGTGAGTACAGGATTTTTTCGGTTAAAGTAAGTGGACGATTCACCACATTGCGTGCTGCTTCAACTTTTGCAGGATAACCGTCATAAAATTTTTTTATCATGTCAATATCAAATACCATAACTATATTAATTTATTTTTTGCCAGCAATAATATAAGAAATATATAAGAGAATTGGAGATCATTTTTGCAAATTTACTTAAAATCGTTTCATGTTTTCTTTCTTATTGCTGGTGCGGTTTTTAAAACGCCGTTCGGGTTAATACAGGTTTATTTTATGAATTGGTACTCCCCATTTTTAACACTTTTCAGCTTAAATACCTGCTTAGTTTTGTTGCTAATATTTTTTAAATTTGTCCTATGAAAAAAATAAAGCATTTCATTGAATGGCAGGTATTCGGGGTTTGCACTGCCATTGGAGAGAAAATGGGCGTGGCCACTTCTGTAATAAGAAGATATTTTATTTATATTTCTTTTTTGACCCTCGGTTCTCCTGTAATATTCTACCTATTTTTAGCTTTCTGGATGAATATTAAAAATTATATACAAATTTCAAGACGTAACCCCCTGAAGTATCTTTGAGATGTTTATGAACGGTGAGTAAGACAAACCTTAATTGCCGGAATTTGTTTCTGCTTCTTACCCGGAGATGGATGACTTTAAGCACTCAGTTGACAGCGTTTAACCTTCCCGGTAGAATGCCATAAGATGCCATTTATACCTTTTGCCTCTTATATCTTTGTTGGCATCTTGCGTTGTGAGTTGAGGCCGGATATTGATTCTCCGGTCAAATGTTATTCTTTATCTCTCGAGAGATTTAGCAGCTTTCCTTTAGTCCAGGCTTTGTATTCAAGTTTATAATTTTTAGTGTTTTGCCTCGTGAGGTGTTCATCATCTAATGAAAGAATATCGGGGCTACCGCCATTTACCCACGCCGTGTACCAGTAGTTAGCCACATCCTGTATCGATAACCTGAGTTGGTTTTCTACCATTCCATTCATGGCCTCACTAAACTTTTTCACATAAGCATCAGAAAATTCGGGCTGGTTGTAGTATAAAACATTTTTGCCCGCCGCATCTTTTTTGTAAATGTTTCCCTCAAACATTTTCCTGGTTTGTCTTTCTATTGACAGTAAAGTATCTGCAAGGGAATGCGAAAGTGTTATAATATTCCAGGTCTCGGAAGGAATATCTGCAATGTACTTTGCATCGTGCGTTTTAAAGTTATACGCATCACCCAACAACTCGGGTATTTGTGTCTCCCAAAGTGCATGTATCCCTTTTTGATTGGTAAATTGCCCGTTATAATTAGATGACGTGTGGAGCGGCATATGTGCGTCAGCAACATAATGGCCCAATTCTGCAGAAATAAAAAGTATTTCTGATTTGTTTCTTTTTTTGAAGGCCGCGGTAAGTTTTTCTTCGAGATTTTGAATGTACCAGGGTAGATATCCGGTCTTATTGAGAAATGTACTGTCGTATTTTGTATAGACTTCTTGTGTAGTTTTTGGAAAATCAATAAGCGCCACACCTTTAAAATCCTCAATGTCAATATAATGCCTCGGGCTTTCTCCCTTATCATTTAAGATTCCTCTTCTTAAATCCGGAACAACCGAACCTTCTGTAATAAAATCAATATGGTTGTAAAAAAACTTTCGCATACCATCCGGCAATGCAAACACTGAGGCACGGTTTATATGTTTGTGCCCCCAGGCGCCCCATGCAAAAAGCAAATTCGTGCCTGCCGCAAGGAGGCAAATAATAGATAAAGCGGCAATTAATTTTGTTTTCAAAAATTTAAAATTTTTTATAAAAATAGGGGGATATGTTTACACCGTATAAAAATATCTTTAAAAATCGTAGGCGGTCATTAACAAAAAATTTAATAATTCCCTGATAAAAATAGTTTTACAGGAGCTCCACATTTTAGAAATTTTTTATATTTGTACAAGGTTTTCTCTCAATTTATTTTTAAGAAAGATTTTTGTATAATGTATTCTCTTACGCTTAAACATGGTCAACCTTCCATATATTCATCTTCAAAAAGCATGAAAGAGAGGCCGGATGGCTTTCGAATGAAAACTAATGTTGCTCCGGGTATTTTTAAATCTTTAAGACTTGAAAATGGCATTCAATGTTTATGTGCTGAATATAATCCGAAAGAGAATATTCATCTGAAAAAAATGCCGCTAAATGATAAATTTTTTATTTTAAGAATTGATAAAATTTCACGCCCGGGAGATACTTTGCTGATGGTCGACAGAAAACTGGGTTCTGAAATGAGTACTGAGCGCTGGTCAGTTCTCCTCCTTAGTTCGCTGGACGAATTCAATTTCTTTGCTTCAAAAAATTCCAAAATAAGAACACTGGAGTTATTAATCCCCGCCGATTGGTTTCTGAAACAATTAAACCCCGATTTTTCCATCGGGTTACTAACAAATTTTATGGCATTTAAAACGAGGAAATCTCAAATAGATGAAAATAATCTTTTTCTTAAAAGTCTCTTTCTTAAAATTCTAAGTGCTGCACAGAATACGAAAATAGATTTGAAAGATTTCTACGATAAAGTACAATCGCTTCTTTCAATTTTCTTTTTAAGTCTCAATACTGATTTGTGCAATTTTCTTGAATCCGAAAAAGTGAAGATTTCAAAAGATGAGATCGCCAGGTTAATCGCCGTGAGAAAACTTTTGGATACTGACTCGCCGACACCTAGTTTTAATTCCTTAACCAAAATTGCTCTTATGAGCGGCACATCATTAAAAACGAAATTTAAGAAAATGTATGGAATTACTGTATTTGAGTATTTACAAAAAATGCGAATGCAACGGGCAAAAATTCTTCTGCTTACCCATAAATATTCAGTAAAAGAAATTGGTCACCGGCTTGGCTATTCTAATCTTAGCAATTTTGCAATTGCCTTTAAAAAAGAGTTTAACCAACTTCCACATGAACTGTTAAGTTAATACCAAAATTGTCTTTTGCAGTTACCTTAATTGGAGATTTTTGAAAGGAAGATCCGATAGTAAATGGTAACTTTGACTTCAGAAAATTGCCCCCGAATTAAACTATGAATTGCCAACTATAAAAAACGCTCTTACTTTACAAGAGTGTTTTTTTATAAGATCACATTTGCGAATTCACCGTTTCTTTTTGTAATTTGCCCACCACTTCCCGGCAAGAATTGGCAAAAACTCTGCATGATTCTAAAGTTTCTGAAAAAATTTGGTTTTCGTTTTTATTTTTAGCCATTTCATCGGCGCAATGTTCGCATATTTCTGCACATACCTCACACATTTGTTGAAAGAAAGGCGAGCGTTGCGCTTCAAATTTTATGCACTGGCTACACATTTCCGCAACATCCCTGCACGTATTTATTGAACTGACATTTTTACCATTTTGAATACTCCATGCAATAAACTCTTCACACATCTTCCAGCATGTGAGACATTTTTGCATCCAATCAAAATGCTCCTGTTTTTGTAACCATTTTGAATCACTCATGTTTTTTTGATTTGAATCTGGATCTTCTACCTGATTAGTCATAACTAAAATTACAAAGGAAAATTCAAAGTAATAATTAGAATATCTATAAAATATGACAATTAAACCTTAAAGCGAAGGAATACGTATTAAATTTAGTCAAATATTTAATTCAAGGGATTGTCGTGAGTATATTCCAAATTGTCGCAGCGATTTTGCCCCATTCGGGGCTTCCTGTTTGTAGCAAATTCAATTCGAAAATTTTCCCGCGTGCCGTAGGTACGCCACTATTATAGGGTAGCCACTACGTGGCAAGACCCAAATGTGAAAATATTTTTTCTACAAACAGGTAGTGCCTACGGCCTGATATTAAAAGAATCGAATTAATTAATAGTCGCTCCCTGGCTTGGCAGGTTTTGCCGGAGCTTTTTTGGATTTATCATCCGCCTCTTTATTGACAACGGAACCCGGCTTGCCGGTATTTTTTGTTTTAGAGGTATCTTTTTTAAATTCATCGGCAAGGTTAACGGGGCCAATTATTTTTTTATCGGCGGCAGAATTATCCTTTTGTTCTTTGCTGAATTCTGATTCTACCGGAACATTGGTTGGTACATTCCCATAATCCCCTGCATCACCATTACCCTGGTCTTCAGCAAAATCATTACCTTCACCTTTTCGTACGATGGAAGAGAAATTTTGATCCGCATAAATAGGGTCGTTATTTAATTCAGAAGGTTTTTGAAACTGGGCTTTAGGATCGATACCCAATTTTTTATCAGCATATACCTTCTGCATAAAATATGCCCACTCGGGCATCGCCATTTCATTACCTCCATTTGTCCATCTTATCTTCAAAAAAGGATCATCACAGCCCACCCACACGCCGGCTAAAATTTGTGGCGTATATCCAATAAACCAACCGTCAGTATTATCATTTGTTGTGCCCGTTTTACCGCCCATGTCACTAGTTATACCATACCGGTCTCTCATGGCATGTCCTGTTCCAAAATCAACAACTCCCTCCATCATTTTGTACATAGTATAAGCATCCACTTCACTTATAACCTGTTTTGTCTCGGATTGAAAATTTTGTACAACATTTCCGTTTTTATCCTCGATCCGCGATATATAAACGGGTTCGGTATTGAAGCCACGGTTAGGGAACATCGTATACGCCCGCAACATTTCAAAAAGTTGAATATCGGCTGAACCCAATGCGATTGAAGGAACAATGGGTATGTCACTTTTTATTCCGCAAAGATGCGCAAACTCAGCGGTTTTCCGGGGCCCTATCCGGCTCATTAAATCCCACGCTGCAGCGTTTAAAGATTTGGCAAGACAATACGCCATGGTTCCTCCTCCACCTGATATGGTTTTGTTGGATAAGGTAATTGCTTTACCTCCAATATAACTTTCAGGAGTGAGCCCTGCATCAGTTAATGCGAGCGTATAAAGTAAAGGTTTAAAAGTTGACCCAACCTGCCTGTTAGTCGTTACATGATCAAACTTAAACCACTTAAAATCTATTCCACCAACCCAGGCCTTTATTTCGCCTGTTACCGGATCCATGGCTGCAAATGCAGTCTGCATCATCTGCTTAAAGTACTTTATGGAATCAATGGGGGTCATCACAGTATCAGCTTCCCGTTTGGAGTTCCACGCAAATATTTTCATTTTCACCGGTACATAAAATGATTTTTTTATATCCTCATCTTTTGCTCCGTCTTCCTTCATCGCTTTCCAACGCTCACTTTCTTTCATTGACCTGTTTATAATATCATCCTGGTTTTTCCATACATTCTTCCCCAACTGGCCATCGATTTTTTTTTGCATAACAGCCATATGTTTTACAACGGCTTCCTCTGCATACAACTGCATTTTGGGATCAATGGTGGTATAAATTTTTAGCCCATCCCTGTACACATTATAATTCCTGCCTGTGGGATCTTTATGTGTTTTACACCACTCAATTAATTTCTTAGTTAGTACAGAACGGAAATAGGGAGCGATACCAAGATTTTCATCCAGCTTTTTATACTTTATTCCGAGCGGTTTCTTCTTTAGAACAGATGCATCAGATTCTTTAAGAACATTATTGGTTACCATTCGATCCAATACCAAATTTCTCCGGTCAAGCGCAGCCTGGGGATGCCTTACGGGATCATATTGACCAGGGCCACTTAGCATACCAACTAATAAAGCCGCTTCATCGGTTTTTAATTCTGAAGGTTCCTTTTGAAAAAAAACACGCGACGCATTTCGTATTCCAAAGATGTTTCCCCACGAAACACGGTTAAGGTATAATGAGATAATTTCCTGTTTTGTAAAGTTCTTTTCCAATTTAAGGGCAACAATCCATTCTTTTAGTTTATCCATAAGCCTTTTACCAAACCATCCCGAACCCTGGCCTAAAATATTTTTTGCCAATTGCTGGGTTATGGTACTACCCCCGCCTTCATGCCCAAACCCTTTAATTGCACGGCCTATTGCAATCGCGTCAATACCGGAGTGTTCATAAAATCTTATATCCTCTGTCGATATTAAGGCATCGATCACATGGTTTGATATGTCTTTGAAATCAGCAGAGCTTCGGTTTTCAGTATATATCTTTCCCATTAATGTACCATCGTTTGCATAAATTTCAGATGCAAGATTTGCCTGCGGATTTTCAAGTTCCTGGAGAGATGGTAGGGAGCCAAAAACTCCAAAATAAGCAAAAGCAAATACAATAATTCCGCAGCTAATACCTCCTAACACAAGCACCCACAAAATTTTTACGGCAGCACTTATCTTCTTTCCGGTATTCTTTTTTTTATTGCCTGTATTTTGATTTTTCATGTTATTTTCTTTATTTCAGCGAAAGAACATCCGGGCTTAAAATTTTCCCGGGTATTTTGTATTCAAAAGATCAATATAACTCTGGAGATTTTTATTTTGCTTTAACAGATCAAGATTTGTACCTGATATGATATAGAAAGAATATTTTTCTGCGGGGAGCCACGATATTTCTGCAGGGGCATCTTTTTTTAACCTGTCCCGATACTTAATAGCTTCATCTGCACTCAGGAACTGCGCAAATACCAGCAAAGTACGGTCCTTATCAAGTGTATCTTTTGTTATTGCGATACCCAGGGAAGAAAACTTTTCCCGGTTATACCTTGAGAAAGCATTTTTTGCTTCACTGCTGTAAACAGGATCAACTTTATTGAGCACCATAATTACATTTTGCGGCGTTAAAGGATCGAAAGTAAATGTTGCATTGCTTACAGGAGGCCTTAGTTTTGAAGAATCAATAACTACTTTACCCGGGATGATTACAGAATTGTCTTTTTGTATGTTGTTGTTATTGGAAATACCCGGTTGTGCATTCTTCATGATAGTTGGGTCATCATAAACAATAATCTGCGAGTCTTCCTTAGCTCTTTCAACCGTAAGATTAGTTAAATAATTTTCAATAGAACTTCTTCTTTTCAACACATCAATCATTGTAGTTGCTTTCTCATTTAATGAAGAGCCTGGATATTGCGTTGTAATCTGTTCCAAAATTTTTATGGCGGTGCTATCATCCTTTTTGCGTATGTAATAAACTGATTCGATGTACAATAGCTGCGGGCTCCAGTAGCTAGCTCCATACAAGCTATCGGCCTGCTCTTTCTCTTTTATTGCGGCTTCAAAGTTTCCTTCAATAAATAAATTATAAATTTCTTCATACCTCTTTGTTGCTGAAGGATCTTTTTTAGAGGGTTCCATAGCTTCCGGATGAGTCACAAGCCGGGCATATTTGCTTTTGTCAAATTTATTGAGCAGGAGATTTTTGTAATAGTCCGCCTTCTGTAAATTTCCAAGTTTCCTATAACAGTACGATAAATTAAGATACAATTCCCCATTGTATAAACTGTCTGGAAACCGCTGTAATGAACGCTCATACGTTTCCACGGCAGCATCGTAATCTTCCAGGAGGGTTTGATAATTTTTGCCTAATTCAAATAACGATGTGGAAATCTTTGTATTTGAAATATCGAGCTGTTGTTTCGTTACCGGCACATTGGCCAAAAGGCCTTCAACAGAAATATCCTGCTGAACAGGAACAGGTGCAGGAGTTTTTAGAGACATTGCATCAGGATCACCATTTTGATTGATACCGAGCCCGGTGTCTGTACTGTCACCATCAGGAGAAGCAAATGTATTCGGATTAGCTACATTACTATTATTACCTATTAGGCCACCAGAGGAAATCCGGCGCCAGTTATCAACATTCTGTCGTTTGCCCCATACTCTTTTAAATTCGTTATAACCTTTCGCCTTTACAGAATTATTATAAAAATACCAATCACCTTTTGTGTTGGTTGAATTAAAAAGATCGGCTGATGCATTTTTTGTATTGAAAAAATCTGATGCTGAATTGCCATAGGCCAGGTCCTCATCTTTAAGTCCGGTTTCTTTTTGCAGTTTTTTTGACAGTTTTTTTAAAAAGGCATCCCTGTTAGCAGGTGTCATTGCGGCAATTAGTTGAAGACTGTCTTCTCTTTCAATAATATTTATTTTATCAACAATTTCTGCAAGGGCGTTTCTTCTTTTTTGTATTTCTTCAAGATTACCAAGGGTTGTATCTGCTAACTGCAGGCTATCATAAAATGCGTAAGCATCTTTATAATTTTTTTGTTTATAGCTTATCTCTGCCAGGTTAAGAAAGGCCCGGTTTTTAAAGGAGATATTTTCCTGGTTGTAAAAAGTACTTTTCTTAAAAAGGAAGACCGCCCCAGAAGTATCAGGCTTTGTCATTGCAAGTTCTGCCGCAGAAAAAAATATGATATCACGGTAAGTTTCATATTTATCTTTTTTTGAAAGGCGCAAAAGTGTAGCAATGCTTCTGTCAATTTCTGCAGGGTCATTGCTCTTAAGCATTTTTGCCTTATTAAGATTAGCATAAATATCCATCAGCGGATCAGTGGTATGCTTAATGGCTTTATCATAATATTCAGCCGCAGTATCCTGGTGATTTGTTATTTCATACAATTGTGCCAGCAAATATTCTCTCCTGGCTTTATCCTGCATGTCTTCAACATGAGAAAGCGAATTTTCAAGGTGAATAAGCGTGCTGTCATACATCTGTTGTGTATAAAACCAATATGCGCTCATTTCCTCAAGAGCCGGATCCAGCCTTCCGGGGAAAACAGGATCATTTTGTAAAGTTGAAATGAGGCCGGCTGCTTCACTGTACTCATTTATTTCTATCAAAGTCCTCACCTGCCACACCAGCGCATCATTGCGGCTGGGTGGCCGTGTAAAAGCTTTGTCAATAATATTCCTGTTTTCTTTGCTGGAAATACTTATAGCGCTGTTAGCTCCATTATCGTTACTGCCTACAATAAGTTGATCATCCTCATTTTTTTTCTTACGCGGGAAGAGGTTGTAATTTATGAACTGAAAGGTCATTGAGGCAGAATCAAAATCTTTTCGCAGGTAATAAGCTTTCCCGATGAGCAGGTATAAATTATCAACCCAATCGCTTCGAAGGTCGTGTAATAAAATGCCGGCGGTAGCCTTGTATATCACCGAATCAAGTTCACTGCTTTGTGAAGCAGTATTGTCCAAAGAATAACCATAAAACGGCAGCAATTTGGAATAGTCATCCTTGTTGGCAATGCGAGCCCTTTCAATGACTTCGTTTATTTTATTGTTGGCATTAAAATAATAGTTATAGTGTGATACTGTGTTTTGAACAAACCTTCTTGGCAGCGTAAATTTTTTTTGTCCCGTCTTCTCCGACTTTAGAACTTTGGTTTTAAATTTCTCAGGTTTATCTTTTTCGAGATCAATAGTAATTTTACCCAATTGAGCATGAACTGCCGGCAGCAGAAATAAAGAAAGGGATATAATAAACAAAGACTTTACAACCCGGCTGATCATGAATTTTATAAGTTTTTATGAAAGTAGAATACTGGAAAACAATATGTGTCTATATGAAACTTATTTTTTGCAAAAATATTTTAAAAATACGGTTATTTTAAGCTAATATGTCAATTAATGAATGTGCTGCCTTATTTTTAACAACCTAAAAAATTAATATGTCTCTTACGGGTGGCAATACATCTTTAAAGCGGCTCCGAAACCGTTACAGGCTTGTAGTTATGAATGAAGACACATTTGATGAAGTAGTAACTTTCAAGTTAACCAGGCTGAGTGTTTATATTGCTCTGAGTACTTTTTTTGTAGTGTTAACAGGTCTTACAGTTGCACTTATTATGTTTA
Organism: Chitinophagales bacterium; assembly: GCA_038258875.1. Lineage (GTDB taxonomy): Bacteria > Bacteroidota > Bacteroidia > Chitinophagales > Chitinophagaceae > Ginsengibacter. Next base: position 583 of record JBBSPK010000093.1, on the reverse strand, counting down.
CGCCTTTAAAACTATATATACCGGGTTATGGCGATGCTAAAAAAGCCAGGGAGTATGAAATGTTGAAAATGAAAGCAGACTCGATAGAACAAAGCCTTATAAAAAAACAGGATTACATAAATAATATTGAAAAGGTGTTGAAGGGTAATGTAGTTACGATGGACACTTCAACGCTCAGGCTTAAAAATATCAAAAAAAGCAAAGATTAATTATCAGGTCTTAATGAGTTTGACAAACAAGAACGATAGCGATAAGCAACTTTTACGATATGCAGGCCTTGCGATGCAATTCCTGGTGAGTATCGGCTTGTGCGTATTTATTGGCCTGAAAGCAGATGGATGGTTACATATTTCAATACCATTGCTCGTGTGGCTGTTACCTTTACTCGCAATAGTTGGGATTACATATAATATTCTTAAAGACACTTCAAAAAAGAAATAAATTAAGAATGGGAAAAAAATACTTGCCGGTAATTGGGTTGTTTGTTTTTATAAATGCGATGGTAGTTATTTTTAAACCGTTTTTGGTGTTAGGCGGTTTTGAAATCCGGTTCCTCTTAATCGCCAATGCTATCTTATTTATT
>JBBSPK010000092.1:0-12651 GCA_038258875.1 Chitinophagales bacterium | reverse complement strand
TGATTTTGGCGAATTGGCAAAGACATATAGCAACGACAGGAGAACCTATATGGATGGAGGGCTAATGCCTGAATTTGGTGTTGCAACGTACGATGGAGGTTTTGAAAAAGTTGCTTTTTCACTCAAAAATGATGGGGATATTTCAGAACCATTTCAAACTGAATTCGGGTACCATATTATTAAACGTATCTCACGCACACCCGTACCCGCAAATAAAAGTGATGAAGCATATATGGCAAACCTGAGGCAAAGCGTTTTGAATGACAAGCGGATTGAAATAGCGAAGTTAAAATTTGTAAAGGATGTCCTTTCCAAAATTGGGTATAAGAAAAATAATACAGTGAATGAAATAGACCTTTGGAAAATTACAGACACCTTTGCCATTGCGAATAAAAAAATACCATCGGGCGCTGTAAATGAGAACACAGTTTTATTTTCTTTTGATAATGCAAAAGTAAAAGCGGGTGACTGGATACAATATGCAAGAAGTGTAAAAAACACTTACGCTGCACATGCGGAGCCGCCATACCCGGATCTTTTAAAAAATTACGTCTCGGTAGCTGCACTTGAAAATTATAGAAAAAGATTGCAGAATTTTAATGACGATTTTAAATACCAGTTGCAGGAATTTAAAGACGGTAATATGCTTTTTGAAGTAATGGAAAGAAAAGTATGGTCGAAGGCTTCTGCCGACAGTACAGATTTAAAACAATATTATGCGGAACATAAGACCAATTATAAATGGGAAGCAAGTGCTGATGCTGTTTTATTTTCATGCGCCAATGCGGAGGTGGCAAAAAAAGCAATTGACGATCTTGAAAAGGGTGTAGCATGGAAAGCTATTGTAAATGACAATTCATCACAAATACAGGCAGATTCCGGTAGGTATGAATTGAGCCAGATACCCGTTATCGACAGAACTAATTTTCAGCCCGGGTTGGTAACAGCACCTGTGGTAAATAGCGGAGATGGAACAGCAGTGTTCTCAAAAATAATTACAGTATACCCGGCAAACCAACAACGCTCTTTTGAAGATGCACGCGGATTAGTTATCAATGATTACCAAAATGTACTAGAGCAAAAGTGGATTGAGGAACTCAGGAAAAAATATCCCGTTACCGTTAATCAAAAAGTCTTTCAATCCCTGTTATAACTATTGCAGGCGACTTCTTTATGCAACATTTTACAATCAAACCAATTCCTTTACGACGTTAACAATTACATGGGGCTTACCCAGGGTGTAATAATGAAGTACAGGCACTCCGGCTTTTTTAAGTTCTCTCGATTGAGTAAGCAGCCATTCGGTTCCTACAATTTCTACTTCGGCATCTGTTTTACATTTAAGAATTTCATTGCTGAGGGCTGTAGGTATATCCACATAAAATGTGCGTGGCAAAACAGATAGTTGCTTTTTTGAAGTTATAGGTTTGAGCCCGGGAATTATGGGTACTTCTATTCCCGCCTCCCGGCACTTCTCCACAAATTCAAAAAACTTTTTATTATCAAAAAACATTTGCGTGGTTATGTATTCAGCGCCGGCATCTACTTTCATTTTCAGGTATCGCAAATCACTTTCCATATTCGGGGCCTCAAAATGTTTTTCAGGGTAGCCTGCAACACCTATGCAAAATTGCGTTTTGTATCCATCACGTATATCTTCTTCGAGGTAAATTCCATTATTAAGATTTACAGCTTGTTTTAAAAGATCAAGGGCATAAGCATGGCCACTTTCTTCAGGTTCAAAAATCGTTTCATTTTTCGCAGCGTCGCCCCGTAGCAACAACACATTATCAATACCCAGAAAGGCAAGATCAATCAAGGCGTTTTCAGTTTCCTGGATATTAAACCCGCCACAAATTAAATGCGGCACTGCATCAATTTTATAATGATTCATTATCGCAGCACATATACCAACAGTGCCCGGTCTTTTTCGTACTTCTACTTTGTCAAAAGTGCCATCTGCCTTCTTTTTAAAAACCTGCTCGCTGCGGTGATAGGTAACATTTATAAAGGCGGGATTAAACTCCATTAAAGGATCAAGATGATTGTAAATTGATTCAATCGTTTTGCCCTTAAGTGGTGGTAATATTTCAAACGAAACAACAGTGCCTGTGGCCTGTTTTATATGTTCAGTAACTTTCATTTTTTCAAAATAGATGCAAACATAAACTCAAAACCGCAATAGTCAAAAATCAATAGTCATAAAGGAATGTCCAACAACCTCGAATGATTCAACGCCGGCTGCCTTATGAGCCGAAAAGCATTGTTAGCATAGTTTTAATATTCATTCGCTTATTTTTGTTTAAATACTTTTCTTTTGAACCAGACTATTTACGCCAAAGACCTTACAAAGCATTATGGAAAGCGGACTGTTACCAACAAAGTTACTTTCCAGGTGGGCCAGGGCGAAATTGTTGGACTGCTTGGTCCCAATGGTGCTGGAAAAACTACTTCATTTTACCAGGTAGTAGGTTTGGTAAAACCTGACGAAGGCGACGTATTTCTGAATGATATTAACATCACAAAATTGCCCATGTATAAAAGGGCACAAATGGGTCTTGGATATCTGCCGCAGGAAGCAAGTGTTTTCAGGAAACTTACAGTTGAAGATAATATTTCAGCCGTCCTGGAAATGACAGATCTTTCAAAAAGCCAGCAAAAAGAAAAGCTGGAGACATTAATCCAGGAGTTTCACCTTGAGCATGTTCGTAACAGCAATGGTGATGTGTTGAGTGGTGGCGAAAGAAGACGTACCGAAATTGCACGTGCCCTTGCGGTCGATCCAAAATTTATTTTATTAGATGAACCCTTTGCTGGTATAGATCCCATTGCAGTAGAAGATATTCAAACCATAGTTACCAGGCTAAAATATAAAAACATAGGAATTCTTATTACAGATCATAATGTAAATGAAACTTTGTCAATTTGTGACCGGGCCTATCTTCTTATTGAGGGTAAAATATTCAAGGATGGTACTGCAGAGGAACTTGCACGGGATGAGCATGTACGGCGTCTTTATCTTGGGCGCAATTTCGAATTAAAAAGAAAGGATTACCTGCATACCGATGCTATAAAATAAATGTAAGTTGTTGTATTGTAAATTGTGTATATGTTTACCGTGTTCAGTTTGGAGCAGGTAATAATAAACAATCAATTGCTGTCAACAATCCTGGATATTAGTTGGTAAAATTATTTGTGAAATTGCTGAGTCCCGCCATATCACGTTTAGCAAGGCTACGCCTGTGGCGGGTTGAGAATTGGATAACTTACCCGGTAGCTGCACAACGGGATGTTTTGCAACACCTGGTTACACAGGCACAATACACAGAGTTTGGGCGCAAATACTCTTTTTCGAAATTATTCACGATTAAGAATTTTAAGAGATGTGTGCCTATTCACGAATACGATGATCTTAAACCATACATAAACCGGATGATGAATGGTGAGGAAAATGTTTTATGGAATACACCCATCAACTGGTTTGCAAAAAGCAGCGGAACTACTTCTGAGAAAAGCAAGTTTATTCCTATAAGCGAAGAAACCCTTAAAGAGACACATTTTAAAGGTTCTAAAGATGTCCTCACCAATTATTATAAAAATTTTCCGGACAGTGATCTGTTAACAGGCAAAAGCCTTGTGGTGGGGGGAAGTCACCAGGTGCATAATTTTAATGAAGAAATTCAGTACGGTGACCTGAGTGCCGTTCTCATGCAGAATACACCCTTTTGGGGCCACTGGATAAGAACTCCCGAACTTAAAATCGCCTTGCTTGATGAGTGGGAAAGTAAAATAGAAAAGCTGGCGCAGAATACGATAAGCGAAAATGTAACGTCAATGGCAGGGGTTCCTACATGGACGATTCTTTTAATTAAGCGAATTTTGGAAATCTCGGGAAAGAAAACACTTAAGGAAGTTTGGCCCAATCTCGAATTATACATTCATGGCGGAGTTTCGTTTACGCCTTATCGTGAGCACCTGCAGCGATTAGTGGGGGCGCCCATAAATTATCTTGAGATGTATAATGCAAGCGAAGGCTTTTTTGCTGCTCAAAATATGCCTGCCGATGAGGGTATGTTGTTATTTGCCGATCATGGGATATTTTATGAGTTTATGCCGGTAGAAGAATATGGAAAGACCAACGCAAAAACTTTTGGCCTGGGGCAGGTGGTACTTCATAAAAATTATGCTTTGGTTATTAGCACCAACGGCGGTCTTTGGCGATATCTTGTAGGCGACACCATACAGTTTACATCGCTTCGGCCTTATAAAATAAAAGTTACCGGCAGGCTGAAGCATTACATAAACGCCTTTGGGGAGGAAGTAATCGTTGAAAATTCAGATAAGGCAATTGCGATTGCCTCAGAAAAAACCAACTCGGTTGTAAGCGATTATACCGCGGCTCCCGTTTTCTTTAGCGAGGATGAAAACGGAGCGCATGAGTGGCTCATAGAGTTTGATAAATTACCCCCGGATATTAATAAATTTACCTCGGAGCTGGATACAGCATTAAAATCAGTAAACAGTGATTATGAGGCAAAACGTTATAAGGATATCGCATTGCGCATGCCGTTAGTTCACATTTTACAAACCGGAACTTTCAATGAGTGGCTTAGAAAAAAAGGGAAGCTCGGCGGCCAGCATAAAGTACCAAGGTTAAGTAATGAAAGAGATTTAATTGAAGAAATTCTTAGTCTTAAAAATATATAAACGAAATTTTTATTCTCAAATAAAATATGTTGTACTTAAAAAATAAGCGATGAAATTATTGGAAAATAAAGTTGCCATTGTAACCGGGGGCAGCCGTGGAATTGGCGAAGCTATAGTATTGAAGCTGGCTGAAAGTGGTGCGCAGATTGCGTTTACATATGTGAGCAGTGAGGAAAAAGCAAAATCTTTGGAAGACAAAATAAAAGCCCTGGGGGTAAAAGTAAAGTCTTATAAAAGCAATGCGGGTATTTATGAGGAGAGCGAGGCTATGGTAAATGATGTGATAAAGGAATTTGGTGCAATTGATATATGTGTTAACAACGCCGGAATTTCTAAAGATAACTTATTGCTTCGCATGACACAGGAACAATGGGACGACGTGATGACTACCAATCTTAAAAGTGTTTTTAACATGACAAAGCAGGTTATTCGTCCGATGATGAAAGCAAGGAAAGGCAGTATCATAAATATGAGTTCAATTGTTGGTATGCGGGGCAATGCCGGCCAGAGCAGCTATGCGGCTAGTAAGGCAGGAATTATTGGCTTTACAAAATCTATAGCTGCCGAACTAGGTAGTCGCAATATAAGATGCAATGCCATTGCCCCGGGATTTATAGAAACAGACATGACCCATTATTTAAAAGAAGGAGAGGCAGCGAAAACGTTTCTTGAAAAAATTCCTTTGGGAAGATTTGGAAGCGCAGAGGAAATTGCCAATGTCACCTTATTTCTAGGGAGTGATATGAGTTCTTATGTTACGGGCCAGGTAATTAGTACATGTGGTGGGTTAAATATGTAATTTTTTTTGTCAAATCACATAGAATTAACATCTGGAACTTTTTATTTTAGATTCTTTCTTACCTTAATTTGATTTTTATTTTATGACTTCATACGAAAAGCTTTTATTAGAAAATAAAGCATGGGCAAAGAATCAAAAGCAAGTCAATCCAGAATTTTTTAAAAAACTTGCCGCGATACAAACACCGGAGTTTTTATGGATTGGCTGCAGTGACAGCCGTGTACCTGCCGATAAAATAACCGGTACACAGCCGGGAGAAATATTTGTGCACCGTAATATTGCTAATATGGTTGTACATACCGATGTTAATCTTTTAAGTGTTTTGGACTATGCTGTAAATCATTTAAAAGTAAATCACGTAATTGTGTGTGGACATTATGGTTGTGGCGGTGTTAAGGCTGCCATGACCAATCATGATTATAAATATTTACTCAATATGTGGCTACGTAACATTAAAGATGTTTACCGGTTGTATCGGGCTGAGTTAGATAGTATTCCCGATGAAGAAGAAAGAACAGACAGGCTTGTTGAGTTTAATGTAAAAGAACAGGTAATGCATCTTGCAAAAACGTCAGTGATACAGCGGGCATGGAAATATGAGCAGCGTCCTCAATTGCACGGCTGGGTGTATGGATTAAAAGATGGATTGATTAATCCTATTTTTGAAATGGATGCAAATACCCATATTGATCCCTTGTTTGAATATGATGATTTATAGGCAAGAGGTATTTTATTTGATTTATATTCATTTCCTTTAATCTTAAAAAGTGAAAAGTGAAAAGTGAAAAAACTCACAACTCACTTTTTTACTTTTGTTTTAAACTTCCCGATGGCAGTCTTTGTGGTGTCGCTTAACACCAATCGCCCGCTTATTGCGGCTCTTTCATTGAGAAGGATATCCCAATCCTCAGTACCTCTCCAAAATATTTTTTTCATTTCAGCCATAGCATCGGGGTTGAAATGTGAAAGGGATGAGGCCAGCCTGTAAACAGACTCATCCATGTTTTGAACAGACTCGTGAACTTCTGCAAATAATCCTTTTTTCTTTGCCCAGTCTGCATTGCGCCAAAGCATAGCATCAATAGCAAGCTGGCTAAAAGCAGAAGGTCCGATTTTTCTTTCCACTGCCGGTCCAACAACAAAGGGTCCAATGCCTATAGCCAGTTCACTTAGCTTTATTTCAGCATTGGTTACGGAAATTGCATAATCAACCGCGGCTGCAAGGCCCACCCCACCACCTACGCATTTACCGTGTATCCGTCCAATAATTAATTTATTGCATTTTCGCATAGCGTTAATAACATTTGCAAAGCCCTGGAAAAAAAGCAGTCCCTCTTGTTTATTTTTTATAGAAATCAATTCATCAAAACTGGCTCCGGCACAAAAAGCTCCATCACCGGCGCTTTTTAGTATAATCACCTTTGTATCGTGGGTACCTGCATAATGTATTTCCTGCGTTAACGCATCAAGAATTTTTCCAGGTAAAGAATTACTCTGTGGATGATAAAATTCAATTGTTGTTATTCCGTGCTCCGTGTGAGATTTTACATATCCTTCCATTTGCTAAGAGATAAAGATTAAATAAAAGAACGAAAATATCTTTTCCTAAAAGAAAAAGACAAAAAATGAAAATTAGTCATTAAATAAAAAGTGAATTACGGCTATAAATGTTTCATTAATCCTTAGGTTTTTTAGCTACCATAGTAAGTATAGTTGCGACACCAATTACGGGTTCTTCACTTTCATCTAAAATTTCTACATACCATTTTACAATTCCTTTGGGCATATCACTTCCTTTTACAAAAGGTATTTCAGGATTGGGTTCTTTTAATTCCTGCTCAATTTTTTCTTTGCAGGTAAAGCGAACATAGATTTCATGTCCCGGGTACACGGGCTTTGTAAAACGCAATTCGTCTATACCGTAATTTAGTAACACAGGATTTTTTTTATAACTGTCCACAAATAACCCTGCGGCGGCGCTTATAATAAAATATCCATGTGCTACCTGTTGCTCAAACATAGTTCCTTCAAAAGCTGTGGTCTTAATGTGGGCATAAAAATGATCGCCCGTTAAATCGGCAAATTTATCAATATCCTCACTTGTGATTATCCTTTTTTCTGTTATGAGTTGGTCGCCAATATTTAGCTCTTCAAAATATTTTCTAAAAGGATGAACTCCGGAGGTCTTTCCATTGGCATTGGGCTGGTAAACATTTGTAATTGCGGTAAGCATAGTGGGCGAGCCCTGAACGGCTACTCTTTGCATGTAATGTTTTATTCCACGTAACCCTCCCATTTCCTCACCACCACCTGCACGTCCCGGCCCGCCATGAACAAGCATGGGTAAGGGTGATCCATGCCCGGTACTTTCTTTTGCATTCTCACTGTTAAGAATTAAAATTCTCCCATGGTAAGTTCCCGAGCCCAATATATATTCTTTAGCAAATTTTTCGTTTGAAGTAACTACAGAACTACATAAAGAACCTTTTCCTTTTTTAGCAAGACTGATTGCTTCATCAGTATTTTTATAAGGCATAATGGTACTCACCGGACCGAAGGCTTCTATATCGTGTGGTTCTTCGGATGTAAATGGGTTTTCATTAATCAGTAGCAACGGGCTCATAAAAGCGCCCTTATTTGCATCAGCGTCAATTAGTTCAACGCTGTCAAGGCTTCCATATATTATTTGAGAAGAAGCCAGCAATTTCTGAACCTGCTCTTTAACTTCCCGTTGCTGGCCCTTACCTGCAAGAGGGCCCATTCTCACTTTTTCATTTTCGGGATTTCCAATGGTTGTTTGAGCCAATGACTTACTAACTGCTTTCCATACATCTTCCATCTTATTTTCCCGTACGAAAATTCGCCGGATAGCTGTACATTTTTGTCCGGCCTTTGAAGTCATTTCCTTTCTTATCTCTTTGATAAAAATGTCCCACTCGGGCATAGAGGGAGTTACATCATCGCCAAGCACAATACAATTCAATGAATCGGCTTCTAAATTGAAAGGAACATTTTCTCTAAGAATGTGTGGGTTGGCTTTTAGTTTTAACCCGGTCAATGCGGAACCAGTAAAAGTTACCACATCCTGTGAAGTAACGTGATCGAGGATGTCGCCGGCACTTCCACAAATGAGCTGTAAAGCACCTTCGGGTAGAATATTGGAAGAAATAATTTCTCTTACAACCGCTTCTGTAAGATATGATGTAACGGATGCCGGTTTCACAACTGCGGCTACCCCTGCCAGTAAGTTCACAGCAATTTTTTCAAGCATGCCCCATACGGGAAAATTGAAAGCGTTGATATGGATGGCAACTCCTTCTTTGGGAAGTAACATATGTTGCCCCGAAAAAGTGCCACTTTTACTTAGTCCGATAACGTCTCCATCCAACGCAAATATTTCGTTGGGAAGTTTTCTTCTTAATGATGCATTTGAAAAAAGGTTTCCGATGCCTCCTTCAATATCAACCCAGCTATCTGCACGGGTTGCACCTGTCTTATAGCTTAGGTTATAAAATGGTTCTTTTTTTTCAAGAAGATGTAACGCAAGAGCTTTTAGCATTCGACCTCTTTCATAAAAAGTCATCTTGCGAAGTGCCGTGCTTCCATTAGTTCTTCCATAATCAAGTATAGATGCGAAGTCCAGGCCTTTTGTAGTTGCAAAGGCAATTACTTCTCCATTTACTGCATTATGTAATTGTTGGCCGTCGCCATCACCTTCCACCCATGTACCCTTTATGTAATTTCCGAGTTTCATTCATTCAAATTTAGTTTTGCAAAATTAGCCATAGTTGCGTTAAGAGAATGCAGGAATACCCCTGGAGAATATTAAGCTTGATGTACAAAAATTTGTATCATGAGTGCAGCAGAAAATTAAAATTGAAGCAATCAATCAAATAACGAGACTTACCGAAGAAGAATCTTTAAAAGAAATATTGAAACATCTCTCAAAATTATATAAACAACCTGAATTGAATTTATCCCACCATTATAATGAAATCAAAGAGTACTACCGAGACGTTGAAGAAACTTGCTCAATTATTTTTTTAGGAGATGTATTAACCTTTCATGATTTTTCAATCGAAGACTTTGGCGGATCGAAAAGGTGGGAGAGATATAGATTTATCTGCGTTAGCAATTGCAAGACTATTCAAACTTGTGGCGATGAGGATCTTTGAAAAAACAAAGACCATGTGATTTATGCTAATCCGAATTGTTTTAAATGATGAATCGCGTGTTTATGCAGTAACTGAACGTTCATATTATAGTCGAGTTCTCCAAAAAAAGCATTGCCAGTTGTTAAGCCGGGATCTTTTTCGAAAACTTCAAAAAAATAGTTAAGCTCTTTTTGTAATTTATCAATTGCTGATTGCATATCAGGTTTACGCAAGGAAATGCCTTCGGATGGCATAAGAGAGTTTTTTGTATTTTCTTTAAAAGGCTCTTCACTCATTAAAAAAGTCCTGTATTTTTCCAATCTTTCGCCTTCATTTAAGAGAGGTAATTCTAATTTGCCATTTGCATTCATAACCGCATCGGCAAAGTGCTCCACCATTTGTTGGGCATTCATCACACCCCATTTACCCTTATCACCTGCGTTCAATTTTTCAAGAAGGAGAATAAAATTCTCTTTAAGAAAAATTTCTTTAGAAGTGCTCATTAAAAGAATTAGTTAAACAGAGTTAATTTTTTTCATGCGGGCATCAATCTCATTCGAGAGGCCTTTGAAAATATCTTCGATACTTCCTTCGCCTCTTACCATTACAACTTTGTTGGCTTTTTTATAATGATCGGCAACAGGCGATGTTTTTTTATGATATTCGAGAATACGGGTTCTTATTACATTACCATTATTATCATCGGTACGGCCACTGGTTTCACCCCGTTTCACAAGCCGTTTCACTAATTCTTCTTCAGAAACATCCAATGCAAGCATTACATTAATAGAGCTCTTTTTAAGCTCAAGAAGTTTATCGAGAGCCTCAGCCTGGGCAGCAGTGCGTGGGAATCCGTCAAATAAAAAGCCTACCGCCCCGGGATTGGCGTCCAGTGCCGAGCTTATCATTCCGATAACTACCTCGTCCGGTACCAGCTGTCCCTTGTCCATAAACTTTTTTGCTTCAAGCCCGAGTGGAGTTTTTCGCGCTATTTCACTTCTCAAAAGGTCTCCAGTCGAAAGATGTTTAAGATTATATTTAGCAATCAGTTGTTCTGATTGCGTGCCTTTCCCACTGCCGGGTGGCCCGAATAAAATAAGATTGAACATACTTTCTTAGATCCTTGTGAAGTCCAAATATAAAGGATGGAATTTAAAATTCCTTATCTGTTCTGATTATTGTTTTTACACGAGTGGCGAAGACTTAGGGGTTGTTAAATCATTACCACGCCATTGTTTGTTTGTTTTATACAGGCATAAATGCCTGTAACTTTATGCAACGTTTTTAAAAATATAATAGATGAATGAAGATAAAAATTTGGAGCATCCAAAAACAGACAAGACACCTGTTGAAAGACCCAATGACGAATGGAAGAAGATTCTACCAAAGGACGTGTATCATATAGCCAGGGAAAAAGGTACAGAAAGGCCGTTCACAGGAAAATATAATGACTTCGATGAAATTGGAACATACCACTGCGCTGTGTGTGGAAACCTGCTGTTTAAAAGTAACGGCAAGTTTAACAGCAGTTGTGGGTGGCCTAGTTTTTTTGAACCAATAACCAAAGAAAGCATTATTTATCTTCCTGATAATACACATGGAATGAAGAGAACAGAAGTGCAATGTGGCCGGTGCAAATCTCACCTTGGCCATGTGTTTGAGGATGGCCCTCCACCAACAGGCTTACGGTACTGCATTAATTCCGTGGTTCTTGATTTTGACAAAGAAGAGTAAATGCTAATTGCGTCCCGTAAACAGTCTTCGCAGTAAAGCAACTATTAATGTAAAAATTGCAGAGCCAATTACTGCCCATATAATTGGAAAGGGCTTGCCGTCAATACTTATTTCGAAAAAATGAGGCAATCCCATTTTTCCTGCGACCCACAAGCCTATATATGCACCAATAAAGCCAACAACAATCGATACAAAACATCCGCCCAAATCGTAACCGGCCAATGACTGGCCAATACCACCGCATATAGCAGCTATTAAAAGGAGAACTAAAAAACCAAGTATTGTCATAAATTAAAATTTTACTGAAATATAAATTTTTTTATGATAAAAAAAATTGTTGGTTACGCATTCGCATTACCCGTCTTTTAATTCCTTCGCCGCATCCTCATCCAAAAACCAGTATAATTCTCCGTTTGCAGGTTTTATAATTTGTGCAGGCAATTTCTCAGGCTCATATTTTCCTTCAATAACCTGCTTCAAAACATTTGTTTTTTTTGAGCCTGTAACAATAAATATAATGTTTGATGACCGGTTTACTATTTCAGGTGTCAAAGTAATGCGATACATATGTTGTTCCTCATTATATACTGCTGCCACCCATTTTTTTCCCTGATCTTCTATCAAAGAAGAACCTGGAAATATCGAAAGTGTATGTCCATCATCTCCCATACCTAATAAAATAAGATCAAAGCTCTTTGGGGTATTATCAAAATAGGTATGAAGAATTTTGTCATAATCTGTCACTGCAAAAACCGGCTCAATATCCGTGCGCATTTTATGAACCTGTGCGGCGGGAATATTAATATGATCAATCAGAAAATCAAATGCCATTTTTGCGTTGCTGCGATTGTCATCAAACGGCACGGCACGCTCGTCGCCCCAAAAAATATGAACACGCTTCCAGTTAATTTTTTCTCTGAATTCCGGACTGGCTAATTTTTTATAAAGCACCTGTGGTGTTTCGCCTCCGGAAAGTGACAGGGTAAAATATTCCTGGTTTTTAAGGGTATCACTTATTATTTCGCTTATTTTCCGGGCAAGCTCGTCAACCAGGAGATCTTTATTTTTGTAAATTTTCAGGTTCATTTTTATTTTCGTTTTGAAGGAAGATTAATCCAGTTATGGCCGTCTCTTGCAATAAGCGCTTCTGCGTCCTCAGGTCCCCATGAACCGGGTGAATAATTCGGAAAATCCAAAGGTTTCCTGGCCTTCCACACATCAAGTATCGGCATCACTACTTCCCATGCGGCTTCAACC
>JBBSPK010000091.1:0-12877 GCA_038258875.1 Chitinophagales bacterium | reverse complement strand
GGTGAACCTGCTAACTTTCTTGATGTGGGCGGTACGGCTAATGCGCAAACAGTTGAGGCAGGTTTCAGAATAATTTTGAAAGATCCAAAAGTAAAAGCCATACTCATAAATATATTCGGCGGGATCGTTCGTTGCGATCGGGTAGCCCAGGGCGTTATAGATGCCTACCAGTCAATCGGTACCATTGAAATTCCTATTATCGTAAGGCTGCAGGGAACCAACGCTGAAGTTGCGAAAGATCTCATTGATAAAAGTGGCCTCAAAGTTCAATCTGCAATTTTATTGAGTGAGGCTGCTGAACTTGTAAATAAAGCCGTAGCATAAAAACTTGTAAAAATTAGTTATAAAAAAAATGCCGGCTTGAGGCCGGCATCAACTAAACTTACTAAAACTATAATACCAATTTAAAATTTATTTAGGAAGCAATACTTTATCAACAACATGAATTACTCCATTGCTTTGATTTACATCAGCAATAGTAACTTTTGCGATACCGCCATTTGCATCGGTCACCATTACATCATTTCCATTTAATTTGATGGTTAATTCTTCACCTTGTACGGTTTTTAATGTTGCAGAACCATTTCCGTCATTTATCATTTTTACCAATTGGGATGAATTTAATTTACCTGGTACAACATGGTAGGTTAATACTGTTGTAAGCTTTCCTTTGTTTTCAGGCTTTAACAGCGTTTCAACGGTACCGTAAGGTAATGCATCGAAGGCCTGGTTGGTTGGTGCAAAAACAGTAAAAGGGCCGGGGCCTTGCAATGTTTCAACAAGACCAGCCGCCTTTACTGCTGCTACCAGCGTGGTATGGTCCTTTGAGTTTACTGCATTTTCAACTATATTTTTTGCTGGATACATTTCAGCTCCGCCTACCATAACAGTTTTGCCCATGTTATCCATTGTATCCATTTTCTTCATCTTATTTGATGAACTGCATGAAGCAAATATTGCCAAAGAGCAAATTGCCAATAATCTAATTTTTTTCATTTCGTTTTTTTTATTTTATACATCTACGTTTTTGAAGAGCCCATGGTTTTCTTCTGAAAAAAATTATAACGGAATGGGTTACACGAAATAGCTCTATTTTATCTCAAAGAGATTAAGCAGTGTAAAAAATTACAACGGAGAAAAACTAAATTTTGGAGATCACATACATCTCGTCCATAGTAGGAGTAGGACTGCCACCTTCTTTTTCAAGTGTAATTGCAAAGGCTTCGGCGTGGCCAAATGATTTCATTTTTTGTATATGATAATTTCCTTTTTCAGAAGATATCATTCCTGCATCAACAGGTTTGCCGTCTACTATTGCCCAAAGCTGGTATTGTTTTCCCGATGGGACAGGAGGAAGATTTGAAGGATCAACATATACATCACCGGTATTTTTCATCCAGAATATTTTTGCAAGAGCATCTGGCGCATGAGGTGTTCCTTTTAGGACTACAGGTAAAGAGTTTTTGTCTGTTACAACATCCATTTCATTTTTCATGGCAAGGTTTGCCTGGTTTTGTTGGTTTATCTTTTCGTGTGCTACCTGTAGTTCCCTGTTTGCAGACTGATATCTCGTATAGTAAGTATAATTAAGTACAATACTTCCGATTAAGAGAACAAAAATTGCAGCCGCTGCAAACTTAAAAAAGGAAGGTATTCTATAAACATTTCTTTCGGTTGAGGTGTTATTTGTTGACGAAAGACTTATAGCGTTATCCTGTTCATCATTCGAAATTTGTGAAAGTACTTTATCCTTTACAGAAGGTGAGGGTTGTATAGCGTGAGACTGTGCATAGGACTCCAAAGAGATTTCTATCGTCTCAATTTCCTGTTTTACTTCAGGATATTGGTTTACCCATGCCTCTACCTGCTTTGCTTCTTCAGGAGAAGCCAAACCCATGGCGTAAAGCTCAAGTAAACCGGATGATATAATGTCGTTTGTGTTCAATTTTAGTTTTGCAATATTTTTCTTAATTCAATTATGGCTGTCCTCATTCTTGTTTTAACAGTCCCCAATGGAATTGACAGGTGTTTCGATATCTCGTCTTGTGTAAAGCCTCCAAAGTAGGCCAAATCAATAATTTGTTTTTGATCGTCTTTTAGAAGGGTTAAATGCTTTCTGATGCCAAGTGCATCAAAGCTTTCGCTAGTGTTGGTGTTGCTGCTGATATTATCTACGGCGTTCTCATTATTTTGGATTTTCGCCTGTTTTTTATACCCTTTACTTCTTACGGTATCTATCGTTAAGTTTCTTGTAATATTAATCATCCAGGTGAAAAGCCTTCCTTTCACGCTATCATAATTCGAAAAGTTTTTCCAGATTTTTACGAAGGCTTCCTGTAATATATCCTCCGACAACTCCCTATCCTCTACGATTTTAAATATTACTCCAAAGAGGGCCCCTGAATAATTATCATACAGGTATGAAAACGCAGTCTTATCCCTGTTTTTCAACAGGTGTATAAGTTCTTCTTCGCTATATTTTCTTAATTCAGGCAAAAAATTCTATGATGAATGAGTAGATGATGTCGTTTGTATAACACAGAAATAAAGGTATGGTTTTTTGATAAAACGAATTAAAAGATTAAACCAAAACAATTTTTATTAATAACGGTTACGGGTATTTGCTATAAAATTTTTTTGATTGAGGATGTTTTTATATCATTTAAGCATAGAATTATTCCTTCTCAAAATAGCAAACGCTACCACCAACCCAATCTTTATCCATATTGTACCTTACGCCTATCATTTTTCCTTTGCTGAGCCTTGCAAGATTGGTGACGGCAACTGGCCTTTCCATTCCATCTTTCCAGAAATAAAATATCCGTATTTCGGCTTTTGCGGGCACATTGGGTGTTTTTATTACGTCAGCATATTTTACTTTTCGCTGTAATATCCAGTTCTGCGGATCCCTTACTGCGTCTATGTCATCTTTCGTTACATCAATAATTACGCCCTGCCCCGCGAATGAAAATAATGGCTTTAAAACAAAATTTTGCAGGTCACCCGGAAGTTGTTTTACCTCATTGAGAAAAAAGGTCTCGGGTACATAGGGGTGATTTATAAAAGGTAATGTGAATTTACTGATGCGGTAGAACCAGTTTGGATGAGGAACCCATTCAACATCTAATGGTTGTGTAATATCAACTACGCCGGCACCCAGGTTGGTTTGACTAAGTTCATCAAAAATAATCCGGTTGTATATTCTTTTTATTTCAATTTTTCTTCCATCTTTCCTGTAAAATATTTTATTTTCCTCCTGTTCAATTTCGGTCAGGCATACAATAGGAATATCAAGGTAATCGCTGGTGCAATAAAAATCTATTCTTGTTTTTTGTTCGTGAGGTTTTATTTCAAGAAGTACAACATTTTCAACATCATGGTTCCCGATAATAATTTCTTTTAAAAACTGCACGTATGTATCGTCGTTATAACCATTGAGATAATGGTCAAAATTTTTCGGAATTTCGAAATGCTTCTTAACTACCTGTGGATAATATGCCTGGTAGGCAAACAAAGAAGGAAATCCCTGCATCTCTATTAATTGTGGCTCAAGCGAACCGTCTGTATTTTCACAAATACCAAAATCGAATGCAATAAAATGCGTATGTTCATTTTCATTTGGAACATTTTCGCCTTGTGGAATGGCACGGTCCGTAAGTTTTTTAAACCCTGGATCGGTTATGAAATCCACGATGTTTTCGCATGCATCCAAGATTTTTTTTGTAAAATCTTTGGGAACAAATATGGGCGTTTCTGCCACGCGAAAAACAAGATCGCCCGGATGTTTGCTGTCGAGATCTTTTAAAAATTCTGCATATTTTTCCTCTGTAAACTTTTGATTATACTGTTCCCTGAGTTTGGCTATCATGTAAAAAGTTGTTAAGTATCAGGTATTAGGTCTCAGGTTTCCACTGAAACCGTCTGCAAACTATTCAATGCAATGGTTAAAAAATTAGGGAGTATATGTGCATAGGTCCATAAAATTTTATCAGGATCATTCAACTGTTCAATCATTGATTCCCATTTTTTCAAACCGTGATTTTCAATTACTGTTTCTCTTTTTTCTGGTGTTTGCAGGTACATGCTCATGCCAATTGCATCCGCCTCCGGATGAAACTGCGTGCCAATAAAATAATCGCTGAACCTGATACCCATAATCGCTCTTTCCAGGGGCACATGCAGCCTTTCTTTTTCAATGCATAAAATTTTACTGCCGGTATAAAGAATATTCATTTGCGGTTCTATTACCTGGTAGTCACGGCTATCAACGGCGTAAAAAGGATCCTTCATTCCTTCAAATACGGGTTCATTTTTTCCATCGTCCAATAAATGAATAGGAAATACGCCAAAGGACGTTGAATTTCTTTTGCAAACCTTACCAAGGTTCCAGTGCCGGCATACTAACTGAAAGGAATGGCAAATAAAAAAAACATATTTTTTTTGAATGTTTAATTTATCGGCATTCCATTTTTCAATATCCCCAAGCCACCCGAAAAATAAATTATCCCATTCTGAACCTTCGCTTTCCAGGGGATCTCCCGGCCCTCCGCTGCTGATATATACATCGAAGCTGGTGTCGGGGACTTCAAGTTTTTGTCTTACATCGTATTCCTGCAGCTCAATATTAAGGTGATTGATGTCGCCAAATTGATTAATGATTTCCCGAATACACCTCATTCCCTGGTTTTCCCGTCCTTCATACAAATCTAAAATGGCTATGCGTAATGTTTGCTTTTCATTCCCATTCATTCGGCAAAGATAATTCTATTTATAGTGATTTAATTTGGTATGTAAATGCGGTTAATTCTTTTTATTGCATCTCTTTTTTAAATTCATCTATCTCATTCAAATACTTCATTGCTTTTGTAACCGATGTCCATTCTTTACTGCTGAATAATATTTTAAACCATTTTTTATGTGCATTTTTGTAAGAAATATTTTTATACAGCCAACCAGATAAAAATATAAAAAATACAGTAACGGGAACTGAAATCAACCAAAATGCAACAGGGTCTGCAGCAATCATTTGCGGACTCCACCAGAAGGTTGTATAAAACGGTGATTGTAAAAAAAGAATCCTTACAACTTTGAGGGTAGATGTTTGAAGGGCTGCCAGCTTTTTCTGTGTTTCAATAAGGCTCTCACTATTATCAATTTCATTTATAAGAATAGTGTGTTTAATATACATTGCCACAGCTATGATATTGAAGATGGCAATAGCGCCAGCCGAGGTTACAAAAAATATTTTTGAGAATTCCAATGAATTAAAGATTAGAAATATCAAAAAAGCTATCCAGATTATCCCCATGAAAATCATCCATTTTTTCCATGTGCTTAAAGCATTAAGTTTCGATTTCGCTTTTTGCGATTGCAAATGTTCAAATGTTTGAAGATTAACAACCCATGACTGAAGATTCAAAATCTTTGCTTCCTCAATCTTTTTATCGTATTCATGCCAAATATTTTTTAATTCTATATCTTCCATCCTGTAAGTTTTTGATTGTTTAATTTTTGTTTAAGCTTTTCTTTTATCCTGCTCACTTTTGTTCCAACATTGGTTTCAGTTATCCCAATTATTTCGGCTATTTCCTTATAACTTTTTTCCTCAAAGTAAAGCAGTATTACAGCCCTGTCGAGTTCTTCCAGGTCTGCAATTTGTCGTTGCAATAAAATGCCTCTTTCTTCAGTGTCTGCGGCATCGGCCGTGTTATCTTCAATGTTTATGTGAGCCTCTGTCAATGCAGTTATACTGTCGAGTTTCTTTTTTCCTTTCCGGTAAAAAGAGATAGCCACATTCAGGGCAATGCGATACATCCAGGTTGAAAATTTAAAATCGCTATTGAAATTGTTATTAGATTTCCACAGTTGAAAAATAATTTCCTGTGCAAGATCTTTTCTGTCGCTTTCATTATAACAATACGAGTTGCAAATTTTTATGATGATCCCCGTATTCTCGTTAATCAATTTCAAAAATCTATCATTTTCCTGTTGTGTGTACATCAGCCTTTAATTGTGCTTTATTATATTATTCGCGGGGCCGTCTAAAAAATCACAACTTTAAAAATATTTTTTTAAAGTAAATATGTTTTTAAGATCAAATATTGTGGAGTTTGTTGAATGAAAGCCTGTCCCAATAACCCCGTTGCGTTTGTATAAGCCCATCTTTTACCTGGAAGAATCCGCAGCCCTGAAAGCCTTTAGGATCTCTCCATTCAAGAACAGCCCATTCACCTTCCTCAATTATTTGAACGGGTATGCAGTTCATAAAAGGTGATGCAGTAAATTCATTTCGAAACATTTTGCCTATTGCTTTTTTACCCTTAACAGGTTCATTGGGCATTTGATGGTTAAGTGCATCTTCAGCATACAGACTTTCGAGTCCTTCGACATCGGCATTATTAAAAAATGTTATCCAGGCCTCTATGGTTTTTTTTGGAGTCAAAAGAAAAATCGTTGTTTGGGTTTAATAAAGGGGCTTAAGATAAACATTGCTGTTTACTTCAAAAATACCAGGTTCGTTTTTTATTAAAATTAATACCTGTAATCACTTGCATGGGTGTGCTTTTCATTTAACAATAGGGGCTATTGCTTACTTTTGCAGCCATGTCAAATAAATACTCAGTAAAGAATATTCTTAGTAATTTAAAAATTGATGCACTCAATGAAATGCAGCTTGCATCTATTGAGGCCAACAAAAAAAATGCAGATATTATTTTACTTTCTTCAACCGGTTCAGGTAAAACGATTGCATTCTTACTGCCGATTCTTGAACTGCTCGATGATTCAAATAATAAAACGCAGGTGCTTATTGCAGTTCCTTCACGCGAACTCGCCATACAAATTGAGCAGGTTTTTAAATTAATGGGAACCGGTTTTAAAATTACGAGTTGCTATGGTGGCCATAAAAGAGAAACCGAAGAAAATAATTTAATTGAGCCTCCTTCATTGATTGTTGGCACGCCAGGCAGGTTATGTGACCATATACGCCGGGGAAATATTACATTAGATTCTATTGAAACTCTAGTACTCGATGAATTTGATAAATCATTGGAGTTGGGTTTTCTTGAAGAAATGTCGTTCATTATCGATTCATTAAAGCATTTGAAAAAACGAATTTTAACATCGGCAACTGAAACCGTAAAAATACCCGCATTTATTGGCCTTGATAAACCCGTAAGATTAAATTATTTATCCGGAACAGATGAAGAAAAAGGCTTGAGTATTAAGACCGTATTTTCAGGAGAAAAAGACAAAACAGCTACGTTATTCAGGCTGATTTGTTATTTGGGAAACAGGTCGGCAATTGTGTTTTGTAATCATCGTGACGCTGTTGAGCGAACCAGTAATTTATTGAGTGAAAAAGGAATCGTAAATGAATTTTATCACGGAGCTTTGGAGCAGCAGGAGAGGGATAGTGCTTTATGTAAGTTCAGGAATGGGACAGTAAATGTTTTGGTAACCACCGACCTCGCATCACGGGGACTTGATATTCCCAACATCAGGTACATCATTCACTTTCACCTGCCGCATACTGAAGATATTTTTCTTCACCGGAATGGAAGAACCGCAAGAATGGATGCCAGTGGAACTGCTATTTTAATTTTATCTGCTGAAGAAAAATTACCCGGTTATGTTGACCCTAACGTTGACCAAATACAACTCCCCGAAACTGTTACGCTGCCTGAAAAGCCAAAATGGTCGACGTTATTTATAGCCGCCGGGAAAAAAGATAAGGTAAATAAAATTGATATTGTCGGTTTTCTATCACACAAAGGCGATCTAAAAAAGGAAGACATTGGCCTTATCGATGTGAAAGATTTTTTCTCTTTCGTGGCCA
Source organism: Chitinophagales bacterium (assembly GCA_038258875.1). Classification (GTDB taxonomy): domain Bacteria; phylum Bacteroidota; class Bacteroidia; order Chitinophagales; family Chitinophagaceae; genus Ginsengibacter. Next base: position 5,040 of record JBBSPK010000091.1, on the reverse strand, counting down.
TCAGAAAATCAAAAATGGGACATGCTCTGCAGCTAATAAAAAATGAAAAAATCAAGAATAAAAAAGTGAAGATAGAAATTGCCAAATAATTTTCTTAGAGACGAAAAGTTTGCTTCATTGCCTGGAACATTCCTTTAGTTGACCAGGTACCCGGCACCAGCATTCTGCGTACCGTATACAAAGGCTCGGTAGAATCTTTTTTAGAGGATAAAATAAATGCCATTTTATATCCTGACTTTTTTAATTCGGGAATTGCAGCCTCATTCCAAAGGCCAAAAGGGTAAGCAAAATAACCAGCGGCTCTGCCTGTTATCTCTTCAATTTTTTTGCGTGGGTTTACCAATTGTTTATCCCAATCGTCGCCCTGGTACTTTGTTACCATATGATGGTCCCATGTGTGTGCTTCTACACTATTCCCATTATCTGATAATTGTTTCAATTGTTCTCTAGTCATATAATGAGGCCTGTTAATGGAAACAGTCATTATAAAATAAGTACCTTTAAATCCATACTTTTCCATTTCTTTAGCGCCAATGCTAAATTGTTCTTCATCTGTATCATCAAAAGTAAGCATCACGGGTTTTGGCGGAAGTTGATCTCCATATACTAAATAATTGTATAAATCATCAGGCAATATAGTTTTGTAACCACTGTCTGATAAGGCTTTCATCTGTTCGGCGAACGATGCAGGTGATACAGAATAATTTTTCAGGGTTGCGCTTTGTCCTGGTTTTGCTTCCCGAATGTGATGGTAGCATAAAACAGGTACCTCTTTTTTTGCTGAGATTGTTGCGGCGTCAGCAGGTGTCTTTACTTCGGCAATATTAGAGCTGGTATTTGTAGTATTTAAGGGATCCGCTTTTATTATTTGATTCTCTAAAGATACCTGGCTGCATGAAGCTGCAAATATAACGGCAGTTAGGATTAAACCGGTGGTTTTCATTTTTATGAATATAGGGGTGGACAATTATTATTGGTATTGAATGTAAATGGGCTTTGGCGTGAGCTTCAATAATTCCGCTGGAGTGTACATTCCATTGATATCTTTTTTGGTATCGTTTTTATAAAACAATTTAAACCCGGTAAACATTACAGGCTCTTTATAGATATATCTCAGGTAGGAGGATTTTTTTAAAGTCTTATCTCCCCATCCATCCATATCCATTACTACCTGTACTTCGGGTGTTTTTTTAATTTTATCAAATCCTGTTACCATTCCCTGGGTAAAGCGATGAACAATTAAAATTTTGGGAGGAAGATTATTTTTCTTAACGATATCGGCTAGGAAATCAATTGCTGCATTTATATCATCGGAATTAAATGTTCCTATTTTTTTACCGGGAGCTTCACCATTTTTCATAGAAAATTCAGGGTCTATTCCCAAATGAACATTCGGCAATTTTAAATAATTTTCCAGTGCAGGTACCTCATCCTTTACAGTGCTGTGTCCAACCTGGATATCGAGGAAAACCAGGGCATTAAGTTCTTTAGCCCAGTTCATTATGGTGTCTATCTGGTGAAAAGGCATGCGCAATCTGTGTTTGCCATCTTTACCCGGGTAACCTTGTGCAGTTGCCGCAATATAATGTAGTGCAGGGATAACCGGAGTGAGGCTGTCTGCCTTTTTCCATTTGTCAACTTCACCTCTCAGTTTATTAAGCATTTCATCTTTTGGAAGTTCACCAAGTATCCCCATCTTTTTGGAATATAAGTTTCCATAAAAAGCGACAACCCTGTTATAGGGAAAAATTGCTCCCTCCAGAGGCATAGGAGTTTTTACCGGCCATTTGCCGGTACTATCACCGTTGGCAAGCGCCAGCATCTTATTGTAATAATCGGCGGTATCAAATTTCTTTTGTTCAGGTTGTTTTACAGCAGACTCCTGGTTCAAACTCTCTTCAGCTTTTTTGCTTTCAGTAGAGTTTCCCTCAGTACAACTTGACATATAAAAAGATAATAACGTAGCCAGGCTTAGGCTTAAAGGATAAAGAGTAGATTTCATGGATTGCAAGTTATTCTAATTAATTTCTATTCTAACGCGGCAGTTAAAATTTTATTTTAAAATTATTTAGAAGAAGGAATGCTAAAATAAAAAGTTGATCCAATATTTAATTCACTTTCAACCCACATTTTTCCACCATGTCGTTTTATGATGCTACTGGCGATGTACAATCCGATTCCGGTTCCCGAAAAAGTTGAAGGGATTCCTTTTACTTTAAAGAACCTGCTAAAGATCATTTTCAGATTTTCAGCAGGAATACCTATCCCAAAATCCTGTACACTTACAATAATTTTATTTTTAGAATAGTCAGCTTTAACAATTATTTTTTTAGAAGATGGAGAATATTTCATTGCATTATTAATCACATTAAATAAAACCTGTTCCAGCCTTATTCTATCACCCTGTATTTTAAAATGCCCCTTCAGATTAGTCTTAATGATTTTATGTGTTGTAGTGGTATGCTGAATATTTTCAACGGTTTCATTTAGCAATTCATTAAAGTCTAAAATTGTGGAATTTAGATGCAAGCGGCCTGCCTGCATTTTGCTAACGTCAAGAAGATCAGAAATAAGATGTGACATTTTATTTACCTGCTTCATAGTTGTGTCTACAAAGTTCTTCCTGGGATCATTTGCCATCTGCATTTCGAGTAATTGCAGGTTCGCTTTTATCACCGTAAGGGGTGTTTTTAATTCATGACTCGCCATTGACATAAACTCATCTTTGTAGATGTTTAACTCTCTAAGTTTTTCTGCATGTTCTCTTAGCTGGTTTTCTACCTTTACTTTGTCGGTGATATCTCTTAAAATTTTGGAAGCGCCAATAATTTCGCCCAAATCATTTTTAACGGGAGAAATTGTGAGAGAAGAGTTTATTTCTCTTCCATCCTTGGTAAGTCTTATTGTTTCGAAGTTCTCTACACTTTCATCATTTTTTATTTTTTCAATAATAAAGCTTTCCTCGTGATGATGAGAGGGTGGGATGAGCACATTAATATTTTTTCCTATTATCTCTTTGTTGGTGTAGCCGAAAATTTTTTCGGCACCCTTATTCCAACTGATAATTTTTCCATCTAAAGTTTGACTTATTATGGCATCGCGTGAAGATTCAACAATCGCGGCCAACCTGTTGCGACGTTTCTGTTTGTTCTTTAAGCTCGTAATATCCCGGAAGACGTTAAGGGCTCCGACTAATTGGCCATGCAAGCCAAATAATGGATCGATATTAACCAGGGCATTTATCCTGGAATTATCGGCACGGCCTATGCAAATTTCTTCATTACGAAAACTTTTTTTGTAGCGTAATGATTTAGCCATCGGGCATTGGTTATGCGGCATTGAGGTGCCATCTTCTTTAAATAATCTCCACGATCCACAGAATCTTTTTTCTTCGGGATCGTTTAGTTTGGGCCTGCGGCCCCATAGCTCTGCAGCCTTTTCATTATAAAAAGTGATGAGACCATCCTTATCAGTGGAAAAGACGCCAACAGGCATCAGCCTTGCTAATAATTTATATTTTTCTTCACCTTCTAAAAAAGTTTCTTCAATCTCAAAGCGATCGGTAGTAAGACTCATGGCTGGTTTTTTTTATTCAACATAGGAACTTAAAAATTCTTGCTATCTAATTATTTGGCTGTTTTTTCACAGAGTTTTATTTTTAAAAAATGGCTTACGTGAATTACCTGGTATGGATTTTTTTAGCAAGCGGATCCTAAATGACTCATTTTTGCAATGTTTAATGTTCACTATAAATATTTTTCATTTTTTTATTTGTTGCCTGAACTTTTTTTGAACTCATTTGGGTACCGCACTCTGAAATTTGTCGAGTTCTTCTTTTTCACTTTTTGCAGTGATTTTTTTTAGAAAGCCGAATACAATAATTTCCAATATTATAATAAGCAAATAGCTAAAAGAGTTCTGCGAATACCGGCCATCGAGCCAATAATAGGCCATTGCCGAAACACTGCATACAATTCCCGTTAAAGCAATACCCCATTTAAATGCTTCCAGTATTTGGTAAGCTTTATGGACAGGGGGCTTTGATACCGCAGGCTCGGGCTTAATTTTGTTTAACAGGTAAATATTTTCTATAATATCGCAAAGCCAGGCAATGCATTGCAGCCATGCCAAAACAGCAAACAGGCTATGGCCGAACGAAACCATTTTAAGTGAGACTTTCATGCAGAGGAAAAAAATTGAGCCGTATGCCGCCGGCATAAAAAGGAAGTCTAACAGAAGTTGTCCTTTTAAGGCACGCAAAGATTTTTTTGATAGTTCAGGAGGTAGTTTAAAAATACCCTTTATAAAAGTCGCAAGTTCCAGTGCGGAAACGGGAAATTCAAAATCGATAATGCTAAACTTTCTTATTACTACATGCATCGTATAAAACCGGGAGCTTTGCACACTCATTATTAGACTCATCAGCAGCATCGCCCCAAAAAAAATGCAAAAGTATATCCAGTCAATTTGTATGTAAAAATTTATGTCAGCCATTTTAATTATTATAAAGCTGTGAAGCGGTTTCTTTATTTAACTGGACTTGCATTGATGTCCTGTTATTTTTATAGGTTTCCCAGTCGAATTCAGTTAAGAACTTTGTTGCCGCCTTCGCACCAAGCACAAACATGTCAATCTTATCTTTATCGGTTATAAAAAAATTAAGCCAGTTGTAATCACACAATGGAATTTTTCCAATGCCATTCTCATAGACCTTATTCTTTAATAAAAAATCTTTGTCGTAATAATATCGTATGGTGTTAAACATTCTTCCAAAATATCCCAGGAGACTCCAGGCCGCCGCATTCTTTTCGGTATTCTCAGGTTTGGTGTCATCGAGATCTATTCCGAAAGACGGCAGCCGCGGCGTAATAACTTTTGGATTATAAAATATATTAATGGGGAAATTAGATAAAATACCTCCATCAACAAATCTTGCTGTCGAAGGTGGATCCGGCTCATTCATAGTTTCCATCCAGGCTTTTTTAATTTCATCGCTTGTACAGGGAATATCATTGATCATATAAGATTCAAAAAAGACCG
>JBBSPK010000090.1:0-12883 GCA_038258875.1 Chitinophagales bacterium | reverse complement strand
TAACTTCAAAATCACAAGCCTCTCTTCCATTGAAAAAATAACTGCTTCCTGAAAAACATATTTTAATGCTGCCCTTCCATTTAACCTTCTAACAAATGGCAAAGGTTTATAAAATATATATCTGGAAAAATGCACCATTTCTACGCCTTGTGGTTCCGCTAATTGCAGGGATTGTTCCTGAGTTCTATTTTCAAATTAAGATCGAATACATAGCCACCGGATACCTGGCTCTTGTTTCGGCTTATATTTTTTCAAAAATTCTCCCACTTGTTTATCGTTTTAAGGTTCGCGTTTTTCCTGGAATTATTATTTCACTTTTCATGATTAATACAGGTTTTTTTATTACCTGGAATAAAGACATCCGGCATCATGATTATTGGTATGGAAATCATTATGACAGCACTGCATTTATCATTGTGTCAATAAGCGAACCGCCACTCGAAAAAAATAAATCCTACAAAGCAATAGCATCCGTCAGGGGAATTATTAAACGAGACACATTTCACGCTACAAAAGGGAAGATCCTTCTTTATTTTGCAAAGGATTCTTTAATTTCTAACCCCGCATACGGTGATAAAATAATTATTCGTAAAGATCTCTCTGAAATCAAAAACTCCGGGAACCCTGCAGCCTTTAACTATAAACGCTATTGCGCTTTTCAGCAAATCTTTCATCAGTGTTATCTTAAAAAGAACGATTGGATTTTATTAAAAGGAAAAGATGTCAGCTTGTACAATCAGCTGATTTTTAAAACAAGATCAGGTGTAATAAACGTACTCGACAAATATCTCACAGGCAAAGATGAAACAGCTCTCGCCAAAGCTTTATTGATAGGCTATAAAGTTGATCTTGATAAAGACCTCGTTCAGGCATATAGTAATGCGGGTGTGGTTCATTTAATTGCTATTTCCGGATTGCATCTTGGACTAATTTATGCGTTGCTGCTTTGGATGACCGCTAAAATTTCATTTCTAAAAAAGTCTAAAATTGCCCGGCTTATTGTGATATTGTTTTGTTTGTGGTTTTTTGCATTGCTTACCGGGGCTTCTGCTTCTGTGTTGCGTTCGGCCGTTATGTTTAGTTTTATTGCAACGGGAATGACTTTTAATAAAAGGTCATCAATATACAATTCATTAGCCTCTTCAGCATTCGTACTATTGTGCTACGATCCATTTATGCTATGGGATGTCGGGTTCCAGCTCTCGTACCTCGCGGTCACGGGGATAGTGATTTCACAACGGTATATTTACAATTGGTTCTATTTTAAAAATAAACTTCTAAGAAGGGGTTGGCAACTTGCGTCTGTTTCATTGGCTGCACAAATTTTTACATTGCCTGTATGCCTGCATTATTTTCACCAGATGCCCTTGCTGTTTTTATTATCTAATCTGGTTGCAATACCACTTGCAACTATCACATTGATAAGTTGTATTATCCTGGTGATTATTTCTCCTGTTCATTTCCTTGCTTTATATCTCGGGAAAATAATTACCGCTTTAATATGGATGTTGAATCATAGTGTACTTTTTATAAATGCACTCCCGTTTTCATTATGGGATGGTATATCTGTATCAATAAAAGAAACCATTTTATTATACCTAATGATTATTTTTTTTCTCTACTGGCTCATTAGGAAAAATATGACATCTTTTAAGCTGGGGCTTTGCAGCGCCGTCGTTTTTGTTGCAATGAGCTCTTTCAAAAGATGGGACTTTTCACAACAGAAAAAAATAATCGTGTATAATGTGCCTGCTCATAAGGCAATTGATTTTATAGACGGAAATTCATTTCATTTTGTTGGAGATACCGATTTGGTTAGTGATGGATTACTGAAAAATTTTCATTTAAAGCCCGGGAGAATTTCTTTAATGGTCGCCAAAGAAGAAAATAATATCCCATTATTTCAAAATAATAATTTTTACCAGTTTTATGATAAAAGGATTTTACTAATTGACACGGGCGTTATCTACAAGTCTTCGCCTAAAAAGATATATGTTGATTACATCATAATTTCTAAAAATCCTAAAGTCTCTATACCAAGGCTGGCAGAGGTTTTTAATTGTGACGTTTATATTTTTGATGCTTCCAATCCTTTGTGGAAAATTGATAAATGGAAAAAAGATTGCGAAGAATTACATTTGCGCTCCCATTCTGTTCCTGAACAGGGTGCATTTGTAACAGATTTCTAAAGATTATTTCCCTGTAAATTATATGCAAAAAAAAATACAATCTGCTCTCATCTCTGTTTACTATAAAGATGGGTTGGAAAACATCATCCAACTTTTGAAAGAAAAAAATATTACGATTTATTCAACTGGTGGTACGCAAAAATTTATTGAAGATGCCGGTGTTTCATGCGTTTCTGTAGAGTGGCTTACAGGGGTTCCGTCTATTTTGGGAGGTAGAGTTAAAACCCTTCACCCTTCTGTGTTTGGTGGTATTTTAGCCCGCAGGGATGTAGAAAGTGATTTGAGAGAAATGAAGGAGTATAACATTCCTGAAATTGATTTGGTAATTGTTGATTTATATCCTTTTGAAGAAACGGTGAAATCAACCGACGATGAGAAATTAATTATTGAAAAGATAGACATTGGCGGCCCATCTATGATAAGGGCAGCGGCAAAAAATTTTTCAAATGTTTTAGTAATTGCTGATAAGAGTAATTATGGAGCGCTCCATAATATTTTATCGAATAACAATGCGGAGACTTCGCTTGAGGAAAGGAAACGTTTCGCTGCAAGAGCATTTGATATTTGTTCGGGATATGATATAGCCATTTCAAATTACTTTAATAAAACTTCCTTTTTAAGCCCGTTCGTTGCTGAGAAAAAAATACTACGCTACGGTGAAAACCCACGCCAGCAGGCCTCTTTCGCGGGACGCATCGATGACGTTTTTGATCAATTACATGGCAAAGAACTTTCTTATAATAATCTTGTGGATGTAGATGCAGCCATCCAGGTTATGAATGAATTTAGTCCCGATAGCTACAAGACCACAAATAATATTGCGGTGACTTTCGTAATTATTAAGCACACCAATGTCTGTGGCATTGCTCAAAGACAAAATGTAAATGAAGCATTTCATGCGGCATTATCCGGTGACCCGGAAAGCGCATTTGGCGGTGTTCTCATAACGAATGACGCTGTTGATAAAGAAACTGCGGATACCTTAAACAGTTTATTTTTTGAAGTATTAATTGCTCCCGCCTTTGATGCTGATGCATTGGAAATTCTTCAATCAAAAAAGAACAGAATTCTTTTAAAGACAAAAAAGAGTATTCAACAAAAGCAACTCTCAAAAACTATTTTAAACGGAATACTCTCCCAGGATTTCGACTTGGGAAATTTTGCTGAATGGAAAGAAGAGGGCGGACGAAATTCTTCAGCAAACGAAAAAGAGGACCTGATTTTTGCCAACCTTGTTTGCAAACATTTAAAAAGTAATGCAATTGCTATTGTAAAGAATAAACAATTGATAGGAAAAGGTTGCGGCCAAACTTCACGGGTAGACGCTTTACGACAGGCTATCACAAAAGCTGGTCAATTTAATTTTGATTTAAAAAATTCAATTGTGGCAAGTGATGCTTTTTTCCCGTTTGATGATTGTGTAAAAATTGCTCATGAGGCGGGCGTTATAGCATTGATACAACCAGGCGGTTCAATACGGGATAAAGATTCAATTGAATATTGTAAGGCAAATAACCTGGTGATGGTAATAACCGGATTAAGGCATTTTAAACATTAGAAACCTTTTTAGAAACCTTATAGATTTTTAAAACCTATAAGGTTTATTCAACGTTGGCTTACACATTTTTAAATCTCTCCTTCCACATTTCATTAAAAGTTTTTTTACTGAAATGAATATCGGAACGATGTTTATTCCAGTCCTTAAATAATTTATTAACCACTTTTGATTTCAGGTTACCACTTCCCAAATTCATAAAACCTCTTTTAAGAGATGATATTTTCCACAGCTTCCATGCAGTCTTTTCAGAAAATGTTGTGAACCCATCATCCACACTTTCTTTCCTGTTAAGCAATAATAATTCATGCAGATTAATTTTTACTGCGCATACTTCCGTGCAATTTCCACAAAGTGAAGATGCGAAGCTCAGGTGTTTATATTCATCCATCCCTTGTAAATGGGGAGTAATTACACTTCCGATTGGCCCGCTATAAGTAGTGCCATATGAGTGGCCGCCAATGTTTTTATAAACGGGACATGCATTGAGGCAAGCGCCGCATCGTATGCAGTAGAGGCTCTCCCGTTGTTTGGGATTAGCTAAAATCTCGGACCGGTTATTATCTAATAATATCACATACATTTCTTCGGGGCCATCGGTTTCACCAGGTTGCCTTGGCCCTGAAATGATATTGCTGTAAACAGTAACTTTCTGGCCTGTTCCATAGGTTGCAAGCAGGGGCCACATAATCGCAAGATCTGTAAGTGATGAAACAACTTTTTCAATTCCCACAACAGCAATATGCGTTTTAGGCCATGCGGTACTAAGTCTTGCGTTGCCTTCATTTTCAGTAATGGCAATAGCGCCAATGTCACTTATTATAAAATTGGCTCCCGTAATTCCTATTTCAGCCTGTGTATATTTTTTCCTGAGCTTTTCACGGGCAAATAGCGTTAGTTCTTCGGGCGACAACTTTGAAGGTGCATGAAGTTTTTCTTCAAAAAGCTTTGCGACATCCTCCTTGCTTTTGTGCATTGCAGGCGTCACAATATGATACGGTGGTTCTCCATCCAATTGCTGAATATATTCACCCAAATCTGTTTCTATACTTTCAATATTATTTTCTTTTAAAAAAGGATTTAGATGAATTTCCTCTGTTACCATGCTTTTGCTCTTCACAATCGTCCTGCAGTTTTTTTCTTTACATATTTTAAGGATTTCGTCTAAGGCTTCCTGTGAGTCCTGTGCCCATATAACTTTCCCTCCACGTTTGTTAAAATTCAATTCAAATTCTTCCAGTTGCTGGTCAAGTGTTTCAAGAGCTCTCCACTTTATGTTCTTAGCCCGTTCTCTTACGAGGTCAGTATTCTCAAACTGGATTTTTCCAGTTGGTACAACTGCATCATATTTTCCAATATTGAAATTTATCTTTTGCCGATGCTCAAGGTCTGCACTTTTAATGGTGCTTTTTGCTTTAAATGTTGAAGCAGATTCGTTCATGCTAATTATTTCTTAGAAAGTTAATTCTTATTATTAGTCATTTTTATTGTAAATAGTTTATCTGAGTTTATAAGATAATATTGAATGACTGTTTGATTTACCTTGATTATTTTACCAAGCCGTTTTTTTGAATTATTAAAAGAGGAATGCTTTAAAAATTTTCTAATGTGGTAGGCTACTTCGAATTTTTCCACATCAAGGTAAACAATGCAATAGTTAGTGTGGCAAAGTTCCTTTTTAAAAAAATCGTTATCCCGGGTTAGAAAAAGTACTCCATTTACCTGCTGAAGAAATGTAATAATTTGTTCATCTTTTATTCCTTTTGATTTAATATCAATGCCAATTTGTTTAACATGATAATGCCATTTTTCTAAGAGGTCTTTTTGATCTTTTGTTATGTTTTCATCAAGCAAATACAAATGGAAAGGAATTGATTTATATTACTTGTAATAAAGATTTTTTACTTAATAATATCGCTTCTTTAATTGCATTTTTGTTTATTTCTCCATTCCATTGTTCCTGAATATAATCCCATGAAAGCCCTTCCGCTACCATATCTAAAACATCTTCTACAAATATCCGGGTACCTTTAAAAGTTAACTTACCATGGCATATCTCAGGGTCGGCAACAATATATTTTCCAATATTTTTTTTATTTGTCATTTCCAATATTTTTATAGAAGTAAAGTTACAACCTTAATTTTTCAATCATAGGCAGCATATACGAGGCAAGCTTTTATATCATCATCTTCCAGTAAGGGGAATTCTTTAATGATGTCTTCATTCGAAATTCCTCTTGCTAGCATTTTCAAAATTTGTTCCACGGAAATGCGCATCCCTCTTATTACGGGCTTGCCAGTTAACACAGATGGATTATTAGTGATTCTATTTAATAAGGTTGTTTCCATATTTATATAAAGTTATAAAACAAAAACATGGTTTTATTTATTTCAATACTTTCAGTTCTTTTCCAACCTTTGTAAAAGCTTCGATAGCACCATCGAGGTGTTTTTGTTTATGAGCGGCGCTTAATTGAACTCTTATTCTCGCCTGTCCTTTTGCCACAACCGGGAAGAAAAATCCGATAACATAAATTCCCTCTTCCAAAAGCCTGGCCGCAAAGTTTTGCGCCAGCACCGCATCGTACAACATAATAGGAACGATAGGATGCTCACCCGGATTTATATCAAAACCGGCTTTAGTCATTTTCCTTCTGAAATACTTGGTGTTCCTTTCTAATTTATCCCTGAGTTTGGTCGTTTCGGTCAGCAAATCAAATATGGCAATAGAGGCGCCAACAATACTCGGAGCAACAGTATTGCTAAACAAATAAGGACGGCTTCTTTGCCGAAGCAATTCGATTATTTCCTTTTTTCCCGTAGTAAAACCTCCGCTTGCACCTCCTAATGCTTTTCCTAATGTTCCCGTTATAATATCGACTCTTCCCATTACACCGCGGTATTCGTGTGTGCCCCTCCCGGTTTTGCCCAGGAAGCCCGTTGAGTGGCATTCATCAATCATTACAATTGCGTTATAATTATCTGCCAGGTCACAAACCTTATCAAGTTGTGCAATAGTGCCATCCATACTAAAAGAACCGTCAGATACAACTACACGGCTGCGCAAGTGTTGACTCTCTTTTAATTTATTTTCCAAGTCCTCCATATTATTATGTTCAAACCGGTAACGTTGCGCTTTGCATAAACGTACGCCATCAATTATGCTCGCATGATTCAATGCGTCAGAAATAATGGCATCATTTTCATGAAATAAGGGTTCGAATACGCCACCGTTTGCATCGAAACATGCCGCATATAAAATGGTATCTTCAGTTCCGAGAAAGTCTGCAATCTTTTTTTCAAGCTCTTTATGAATATCCTGGGTGCCACAAATGAAGCGAACACTGCTTAAGCCATAACCACGTTTATCAATGTAATTTTTTGCCGCTCTTATCACTTTGGGATGAGATGATAGTCCCAAATAATTATTTGAACAAAAATTCAAGACTTTCCTACCCGCTACTTCAATCTCAGCCCCCTGTTCGCTCGTAATTATCCGCTCATTCTTATACAATCCTGCCTCATTTATCTCTTTAAGCTCTTCTCCAATCCTCTTTATAAAGTTTTCATTCATAACTTATAATTTTACCTACGCAAACCTACATGAAATAGCCAAATTTCAAATTAGAATAGTATACGAAATAATAAATTGTAACTTTTTGTATTTACTATCGTATAATATGATGACAAGCACGGATGTAAAAATTGCCAATTAAATGTATGACTGAGAAAGAGTATAATGAATGTGTAAATCTTTATGCCGATAATGTTTACCGTTTTATTGTAAAAAACCTGCGACATGAAGAAAATGCTAAGGATGTTGTGCAAACAGCATTTGAGAAACTATGGATAAACCGGGAAACAGTGGAAAATGAGCGCAGCAAATCTTATTTATTTACAGTAGCATATCACCAGATGATAGATCATATAAGAAAAAATAAACGGATAAAATTGCAGGATGAGTTTCCTGCTGAAACAAAAACAACAAATCAGCCACATCATAATATCAATAAGATATTGAATGAGGCTTTAAAGAGATTAAGCGAAACACAACGAAGTCTTGTTTTATTAAAAGACTATGAAGGATATTCTTATGATGAGATAGCTACAATTACTTCATTAAGTGTGAGCCAGGTAAAAGTTTACCTGCACAGGGCAAGAATACAGCTTAAGAGTTATTTGGTAAAACCCGAAAATGTGATTTAAAAATGGATATCAACAGAAATAATTACGAAGAATATTTTTTGCTTTACGCCGATAATGAATTGACGGATTCAGAAAAGGCTGAAGTATTAATGTTTCTTAAACAAAATAAAGATTTAGAGGAAGAGTTCAGGATGATACATTACACAATTTCGAAACCGGATGCAAATATTGAACTCGCCGATAAATCATTTCTATTCAGGAATAACACGGGTTTATTTATTCATGAAAATAATTATGAGGAGATTTTTGTTTTGTATCATGATAATGAACTAACAGCTAAGCAAAAATTTGAGACCGAAGAATTTTTAAGCAGCCATTCGCAATTAAAAGGTGATTTTGAATTAATCGGGCAGGCAAGGCTTACTCCTGAAAATGCGGTTATTTTTCCTGGGAAAAAACATTTATATAGAAAGGAAAAATCGGGAAAAGTGGTACCGGTAATGTTTTGGAGAATGCTCGCGGCAGCACTTGTTATTGGTTTTGGATTATGGATCACAAATTTATATTTCCAAAAGTCACCTGGCTTAACCAGGACAACCGTGCAAACAAATTCTCCAAAGACTGTTCCTTCTGCAGTTGAGAAAAATATTCTCCCGGAGAAAAAAAGAGCTAATGCTGTTGTTCAATCAACAATAGAAAATTCTGAACCAGTTGTTGCAGAAGTCAAAGACAAAGAAAAAAATCAAAAATCACCACAGGAGAAAAATAACGGCAATACGACAGTATTAAAGGCAGGTACTAAAATTCAAAAACAGGAGCCTGAAAATTTGATTAAACAAGTTCCCGAAACAATAAAAAATGAGGTGACGGCTTCTAATGTAAAAATTAAAAATATTCCCAACGATGAGCTTGCCCCGTTAGACAAAATTGATCCGGTAAAAGAATTAGCACAAAATATTCCCGAAGAAAAAGAAGATAAGTTACAACCAGGTATTCATGCTCTGAATGCTTCGTATGTTCAGGAGGGTAATGATAACAATCAAAACTACGTGTTTTACGATATAACCACCGATGAGTTTAAAAGAACAAAAGTTGGAGGCTTCTTAAAGAAGGTAAAACGTGTTATAGAAAGAAATAATCCGATAACCCGCATTTTATCAGGAGACGACAGGCAAGTTGTTTCCAACTGACCAGAAAACAAACATCAATATATACATATAAATTTTACAAAATGAAAAAGACAGTGTTAGGCTTTATAGGAATTTTATTTGCTATTACCTCTTCGGCGCAAACGGATTCAGTCGAAGTTCAACGAAAAGATGATACCATACGGATTGGGGGTATGATTATTTTAAAGAAAGGTGATCCCAACGACAAAAAGCGTGTAACCGTAACTGTTGGAAACCGGCGCAAACAAAAATCTTCCAACATAAGTACCGCTTCATGGATTATTGATTTAGGTTTTGCCAACTGGACAGATAAAACCAACTATGCAACAGCAACGGCAGATGGCTATCTCGTGAACCGGCCAGGGCACGATGATTTGGCGGAGAATGATTTTAAATTAAAGACAGTAAAATCAGTAAACGTAAACATCTGGTTCTTTATGCAGAGGCTCAACCTGGTTAAGCACTATGTAAATCTCAAGTACGGTTTAGGAATTGAACTAAATAATTACCGGTTTAAATCAGATGTGAGTTTTAACGAAGGGGGAGCCAATCCTTATAATTCTTCGCAAAGCATTAATCATCCGTTTATATTCAGGGATTCAATTGATTTTTCAAAAAATAAGCTGGCGGCAGATTATGTTACTATTCCTTTCATGTTGAACTTCAGAACCAATCCCAATTATTCTGATAAGGGGCTAAGTTTTAGTGCCGGTGTAAGTGTCGGGTATCTTTATAGCAGCCGCAATAAACAAATAAGCGATGAACGTGGAAAACATAAAAACCGCGGAGATTATGATCTTGAAAAATGGAAGTTTTCCTATATCGCCGAACTGGGATTGGGACCTGCCCATTTGTATGGCTCTTATAGCCCAAATTCTATTTTCGAAAAGGGACTCAACTTTATGCCTTATAATGTTGGAATTAGATTAAGTAACTGGTAATTTTCTATGTATTTATTTTTGAGGGTAAATGCAGGCCTGCCTTGAAAAAGGCAGGTTTTATTTTGTTGTAAAAACCTAAATTACAAGAGAACTTATTTACTCAAATGCATACTTCTTTCCTTATACAATTGCCGGAAGTATGGGTCACGCAAATCTTTAATGAAGCGTATTGATTCACCGGTGCTCTTCATTTCCGGACCTAATTCTTTATTTACATTTGGAAATTTATTGAAAGAAAAAACCGGTTCCTTAATAGCGAAGCCCGTAAGCTTTTTTTCGAAAGTAAAATCCTTAAGCATTTTATCACCAAGCATAATTTTCGTTGCAATATTTAAATAAGGAATCTGGTATGCTTTTGCAATGAAAGGCGTTGTGCGGGATGCACGTGGATTAGCCTCAATCACGAACACCTCACCATTCTTAATTGCAAACTGGATATTGATAAGGCCTTTTATATGCAATGCCCGTGCAATTTTTTCTGCATATTCTTCCATGGTATGCACAATCAAAGGAGATAAATTAAACTCCGGTAAAACGGCGTTGCTATCTCCGCTGTGAATACCTGCCGGCTCAATGTGTTCCATCACACCCATCACATGAAAATCATCACCATCAAATATTGCATCTATTTCTGCTTCCTGGCAGCGATCTAAAAAATGATCGATGAGAATTTTATTATTGGGCAAATGTTTTAATAAACTCAGTACACCTTTTTCAAGCTCCTCATCATTTAAAACAATGCGCATGCGTTGGCCGCCTAAAACATAACTTGGCCTTACTAAAACCGGGTAACCTACCTGCTTGGCAACTTCTATAGCATCATCAGTATTAAAGGCGGTACCATATCTGGGATACGGGATTCCTAATTCTTTAAGCATGTCACTAAAGCGGCCGCGATCTTCGGCAATATCCATATTGTCGAACGATGTCCCTATAATTTTTATACCTTTTTCGTCGAGCCTTTTCGCAAGCTTCAAAGCAGTTTGTCCTCCTAGTTGAACAATAACTCCATAAGGTTTTTCAAGTTCAATAATTTCCCAGATATGTTCCCAGAACACAGGCTCGAAATATAATTTATCAGCGATATCGAAATCGGTAGAAACAGTTTCAGGATTGCAATTGATCATGATCGCTTCATAACCGCATTCCTTTATTGCCAGCAGCCCGTGTACGCAGCAATAATCAAATTCAATGCCCTGGCCTATGCGGTTTGGGCCGCTGCCTAAAACAATTATTTTTTTCTTTGCGGAGGGGATGGATTCGTTACTTATAATATCAGTCTTCATGTCTTTTTTAAAATGGCACTTACTCAAATGTGCTGTAGAAATAAGGCGTCTTCGCTTCAAATTCAGCGCTGCAGGTGTCTACCATTTTATACACCCTGGTAATACCCAATTCTTTTCTTTTTTCATAAACATCTTCATCGGTGCTTCCATCTTTTATAATTCTTGCAATTTGTTCATCACCAAAACCAAGACGCTTTGCCTTTGTTAGCAGTTCAGGTGACATAGTTTCAAGGGAATACTTTAGGAGTTCTTTTTCGCAATTACATATTTTTTGTATCTGGTAAATAAACCACCTGTCTATTCCTGTCGACTCACAAATTCTACGCACACTTACTCCAATCATTAGTGCATCCTTTATTCTGAAAATGCGGTCCCATTTTGGAACTTTTAGATATTCAATAACTTCTTCAGCATACATGAGGCTCTTACCGTAATATCCCAATCCAACGGCCTCATTTTCCAAACTCTGGCAGGCCTTCTGTATAGCCTCGGCAAAACTTCTTCCTATAGCCATCACCTCACCAACAGATTTCATTTGAAGGCCAAGAGTGTCATCAGCCCCTTTGAATTTATCAAAATTCCATCTTGGTATTTTGACAATAACATAGTCCAGTGCCGGTTCAAAATAGGCAGAGGTCGTTTTGGTAATTTGATTTTTTAATTCATCCAATGTGAATCCTATGGAAAGCTTTGCTGCAATTTTTGCAATAGGATATCCCGTTGCTTTACTTGCCAGCGCCGATGATCTGCTAACCCTTGGATTTATTTCAATAGCGATTAGTTCTTCTGTTTGCGGATTTAAAGCGAACTGAACATTACAGCCACCCGCAAAGTTCCCCAAATCACGCATCATCGCGATGGCTGTATTTCTCATATTCTGGTAAGCTGTATCGCTCAAAGTCATAGCCGGTGCAACTGTTATGGAGTCGCCGGTATGAATACCCATAGGGTCGAAGTTTTCTACAGTACAAATGATAACCACGTTGTCATTACTATCGCGTAGAAGTTCCAACTCAAACTCCTTCCAGCCGAGCATCGCTTTCTCAACCAAAACTTCGTGCATGGGAGAAGCAGTAAGCCCGCGATTTAATGCCTCGTCCAATTCATCTTTACTATAAACAAAACTTCCTCCCGTTCCACCTAAAGTATATGAAGGGCGAATAACCAAAGGGAAACCGATTTCCTGCGCAAATTCTTTTCCCTCTAGAAAAGAATTTGCTGTTCTTGCGGGAGCAACAGGAACTCTCATTTCTATCATCCACTGCCTGAATTTTTCCCTGTCCTCAGCTTTATCAATCGCCTTAATATCTACGCCAATCAATCGTACATTGTATTTTTGCCAAATGCCCAGTTCATCGGCCTCTTTACAAAGATTGAGAGCCGTTTGTCCGCCCATAGTCGGCAACACAGCATCGATTTTATTTTCTTCAAGTATTTTCTCAATGCTTTCAATAGTAAGCGGAAGGAGATAAATTTTATCAGCCATCATCGGATCGGTCATAATGGTTGCAGGGTTACTGTTTATAAGTATTACCCGGATTCCCTCTTCGCTGAGGCTTCTTGCAGCCTGGGTTCCCGAATAATCAAATTCGCAGGC
>JBBSPK010000089.1:0-12983 GCA_038258875.1 Chitinophagales bacterium | reverse complement strand
AGCCAAATCCCAATCATCCATGGGAGCAGCCCGTTGATGCGCCGGGTCCGCAGGCGGTAAGAAATGAACTTAAAAATATTATTACCTTCTGGATGGAAAAAGGGATTGACTGCTTTCGGGTGGATCTCGCTGCAAGCCTTATTAAAAATGACCCGGATAAAACTGCCACGATTGCGTTGTGGAAAGAACTGAATTCCTGGTTTCACACAAAATTTCCTGACGGTGTTTTAATAGCAGAATGGTTTAATCCAAAACAATCTATAGCAAGCGGCTTTGATATAGATTTTCTTAAGCCAGGCCACTTGTTTTACCCGCTCGACAGGGGCGAAAAACACCATCCGGGGTATATTTCGATAAAGCAGGTAAAGGCGATATTGTAAAATGGTATAACGGTTTTAAAGACCAATATGAAAGCACTTTAAACAAAGGATATATTTCTTTGCCAACGGGCAATCATGATTCTCCCAGGATTTCAGATTCTATTCGCAATGATGCAAGCCAGCTAAAAGTTGCCATGACATTCCTGCTCACCTTGCCAGGCGTTCCATTTATTTATTATGGTGATGAAATAGGCATGAAATATATTCCCAACTCACCTGATATGGAAGGCAGCCGAGCCCGTTCCGGCACCCGTACACCCATGCAGTGGGATAACAGTAAGAATGCTGGATTTTCGTCAGCTGAAAAAAATAAAATGTACATTCCACAGGACCCTGATCCAAACCGTCCAACAGTTGCTGCACAGGATAAAGACCCGAACTCCCAATTGAATTATGTAAAGAAATTACTTAAACTGCGTGAAAATTCTGCAGCCCTTGGAAATGATGGTGAATGGAAATTTTTAAGCGACACCTCTCATCCTTATCCAATGATTTACATGCGGAGCAATGGTCATGAAAAATACATCATTGCTGTAAATCCATCTGCAAAAAGTGTCACTGCTAACATCAATAGCCAAAAAAGCGCCAGTTATACCTATATATTAGGAACGAATGAAAAATGCATTTATAAAAAAGGTAAGGAGACAGATGTGATTAAATTACCACCTGTTTTTGCGGCTATTTTTAAGTTGAATTGAGAGTGCAGTTGAGTTCATCATTTCAAAAGATAAATATATAACAGTACTTAATACTACTGAATGAATTTTCTAATAAGTAATTAAAACAATAAACATGAAACAATTCAAAGGGCAATGGTCAATGCGCAGTTTTATCTCTGCTATATCGGGTACAGGTGCAATGATTATTTTAAATCCTTTATGGTCCATTGCTGATGATAAAGAAGACCCGGGAGTGGCCGCCATTGTTGCACAAACAATAGGTATAGATACACATAACCATATGGACGTACCGTTTAAAGCAGAAGATTTTAATGCACAAAACTATGATCTGATTGGAGAGTTAAAGAAATCAGGGCTTTCTGCAATGTGTATGACTTTTTGTGTGGACAGACCTGATTTGACAAAAGATGGTGAAGCCTTTGAACGGTTTATTTTGAGTTTAGACGAAATGGACGAAATGCTTAAAATCAATAATTTGAAACGGGCATTAAACTTACCTGATTTACAAAAAGCTCACAAAGAAAAAAAGCCAATCGTTATACAGTCGGTAGAAGGCGGACACTTTATTGAAGGAAAATTAGAGCGAATAGAAGTAGCTTATAAAAGAGGATTAAGACATTTGGGATTATTGCACGACAATCAATCTTCGGTGCCATTGGGTGATATTTATACCAATCCGCCGAAGTTTGGAGGGCTTACCGAAATTGGTAAAAATGTGGTTAAAGAATGTAACAGACTTGGTATTCTGGTTGACCTTGCACATTGTAGCAACGATGCAATAAATGACGCTTTGAAAGTATCAACCAAACGAATGATTATATCACATACAGGATTGAATTCACAATTGGGCAAAAATGAAAAAATGGCAAAAATGATGATGCCAAGATTAATCAGCAAAGAACAAGCAAAATTATTTGCTGGTGAAGGTGGTGTTATTGGAATTTGGACACATCTTGCAGATACACCGATTGAGTTTGCACAAAATATTCGTGCAATGGTAGATGTTGTAGGAATTGAACATGTATGTATTGGTACAGACACAAAAATGACAACACCCAAAAATGCAAACGAACGATTTGGAAAAAACACCAATCAAAGTTGGGACAACAGTAAAGATGGATTTTCTACACCGTTGTAGATGCAATGCTAAAATCAGGGTTTACTAAAAATGAAATTATCAAAATTGGAGGTGGAAATTATTGCAGAATTTTTGATAAGGCAACGACAGTGTGATGAAAACGGCATATATCATAGAGGTAGCTACAAAGTATTGTACAAATTTATCGCCTGCGTGATGTGCTCACAATTCATCTGGACTTTATATTTATCAAGTCTGCCCGGGTAGTCAATAATTACTTTCTTTTGCAATTATTATCATGAATAAGTAACTATTACTTATGGCTCAATCAAAAAAGAAAGTTACCGAAGATTTTCTCCAATTTTTTGCTGATGCATTTAATGCTCATGATGTTAAGGCTATAATGTCTCAAAAGACTGATGATTGTGTGTTTGAGGCTTCTGCCGCACCAGATTCAGACGGAGAAAAATTTACGTGGCAAGAACAAGTTATTTTGGATGGTCAAAAGATATGTTTATCGGGCGTTTTCGCATGAGAAAACTTATTCCTCACAGCCCCATGCCATGGAATTCTTTTAAGCGCATAACCGATGATGGAGCTCACAGTGATATATAATTATTTACAAACGGTGCCACCTGTAAAAACAGAAGTTGTGAAAAATAAAATGTGGGTATTTAATAAAATTTGCCAGGCCATTTGAGATAAAATAATTTTTAACTGCTTAACATTCCTGTTCTGAAAATGATCCAAAACATCAGGCTAAAAATTGAAATGAATAGCATGGTCATCCCATGCTTTCTTTCGTTTTCATTGTAAGCAAAAACTCTTTCACCGTTCGGAAGCGTTTTTTTTAAATAAGCAAGAGCCCAACCAATAAATATTCCAAACAAACCACCAAAAATTGCGGAGAAATAACCGACGTAAATCCAATAACTACCCTCTTTTTCCGGCTGTGCTAACTTTTTAATACGTTGTGTTTTTAAAAATGCTGCTTCTTCCGCTGGTATTTCTTTTCCCCTGTCTCTAAGTATTTTATTTGCGAGTTGGTAGTCAAAATGCCCCCATTCATCTGGTTTCGTGATTATCTCTCTTAATTCATCGTTGGTGAAAGTGAATAGATAATAGTCTTCTTCTACATTCTCTAAATGTTTTTGATAGTATTCGTTTAAAGCCTGATGTGCTTTTACAAAATCTTCTGATCTTAATTTAATAATTATGTCTGGATCAATTGTGTTATTGGCAAATGAAGGGTCAAAAAATTTTTGATTGTTTTCTATTAAATAGTTAATGCCATTTTGTTTTAGGCGCTCAGCAATTTGTTGCGCAAGTCCCGCGTCATTAAATTTTTGAAATGTGAGGTAAGTATCTGCCATAAGACGTCAGTCTAAAATAAGTCATTACATTCGTTTTGACCTGCAAAATATTCATCACTATGCACGAAATGTTCCAGGGGGTTTCTGCATTTATACACACCAGGGGATCGGAAACGCACGTAATCACCAAAGGCTTTAATGACCATTTAGGATATATTTGTTCAATCAACTTAAAATAATAAATATGAAAATTTCAAAGCAACTGTTTTACCTGCTGCCGGCAATATTAATTACGTCAACCGTTTGTGCGCAATCCAATGTTTCCCCTTTTGATACGACGATGTACGGAAGAAATACTGCGGTGGGTAAATATGTAAAAACCCGTGGCTTTAATATGTATTATGAAACGTATGGCCAGGGCGAGCCATTATTAATAATTCATGGCAACGGCGGTTCAATAAATAATTTTGTTTACCAAATACCTTACTTTTCAAAAAACTATAAGGTAATACTTGCCGATAGCAGGGCACAGGGAAAATCTGTTGATACGAAAGATTCATTAAGCTATGAAATGATGGCTGATGATTTGAATGCGTTACTTGACAGTTTACGTATTGACTCGAGTTATGTGATAGGATGGAGTGATGGAGGCATCAACGGGCTATTGCTTGCTATACGTCATCCGGATAAAGTGAAGAAACTCGCTGTTACGGGGGCAAACCTTACACCTGATACAACTGCAGTAGATCCTTTTGTGTATCATTGGGGGATGAGTTATAATGATTCGCTTGCAAAAATGAAACAGACAGATACAGTTAAAAATATGCGCAAACTGGGACACCTTTTATCTTACGAGCCACATATAAGTATTGAACAACTAAATACTATTAAATGTCCCACATTGGTTATTGGAGGCGATCATGATGTCTTGCTGCCAAAGCATACTTTATTAATTGCAGAATCAATTCCAAAATCGTACTTGTGGATCCTGCCAAACTCCGGCCATTCCACGCCCATTTTTTATAAAGATCAATTCAATGAGGTGGTGGGTGATTTTTTTATGAAGCCTTATCGAAAAATAGAGGGCTTTGGAAGGTTTGAATAGTGAGTGAATTAATAAGAGATTATTTTTTAGTGGGATCATAGCCAGCATGGTTACAACGATTGTTATCTTTTTCATGATTTTGTTTTTAAACCACGAAAGTATTTTTGAATAAAAAAACCACGAGCAATGTAACAATGCTTGAACTGCTAAGAAGGAGGTTTGAATTGCGTCTTTAAAATAAATACGTTCCAACAATAAAATTGCCGGCTAAAATTTTAAAAAAAATATTTTTGGCCAAACTAAAATAATTAGTATTTTTGTTCTAAGTAAATTAGTTTATTATGATTCTTGCGGGACAAAATTTAAAATATTTACGCAAGCTCCGGGGATGGACCCAGGAAGAGTTTGCTGCTAAGTTAGGCATCAAGCGATCGTTAATTGGCGCATACGAAGAGGAGAGGGCAGAACCAAGAACAGATGTTCTGGAAATTATCGGCGAAATTTTTAAAGTATCGTTGGATGAGTTATTGCTTCATGATCTCAGCGTTGCAAAGGGCTCCAGCTACCTTGCCAAAAGGCGCCAGCTTAAAATGATGACGGCAGAAAGGAACCTTATTCATTTTGTTCCGGTAAAAGCAGCTGCGGGTTATCTCGCCGGTTATGCTGATACAGAATTTATAGATGAACTCAATACTTTTACTTTACCCATGCTCACGGGGGGCAACTATCGTGCTTTTGAAATTATAGGCGACAGTATGATGCCTACGCCAAGCGGTAGCATTATTGTAGGCGAGAAAATTGAAGACCTCGAAAACATAAAAAGTAATACTGCCTATATAGTGGTGAGTAAAAGCGAAGGCATTGTTTACAAACGGGTAATTAAAAGCAATAAAAATAAAAGTAAGCTTACCCTGGTAAGTGATAACCCTGCTTATCAATCGTACCAGGTTAATACCGCTGATGTGCTGGAGATGTGGCAGGCTCAGGTAGCAATTAATAAGGTGACACAACAGCAACGCTGGGATGTTGATTCACTGGTAAATATTGTTAGTAATCTGCAGGACCAGGTAAGCTCCTTGAAAAGGAAAATGAATTAGGTTTGTAATGACTCATTAGATTTCGCTTCATTTCTACAACTGGAATGCGGCCGTACAGATACATCGATTAACAATTAAAAACACAGTTATGATCAAGTTACAAATCGTAGGCAATCTTGGTAAAGATTGCATCTTAAAAGAAATTAACGGAAAAAATGTTATTAATTTTAGTGTCGCCCACACTGAAAGATTTAAGGATTCCACAGGTGCTCAGAAAGAAAGAACAACCTGGGTTGAATGTGCTTATTGGACCGACAGGACGGCAATTGCACCTTATCTTAAAAAAGGTCAAATGGTTTATGCGGAAGGAAACCCGGACGTTGACGGCTATCTCAACAAAGAAAATCAGCCTTCTGCAACGTTGAGGATGAGAGTTCGGGATATTCAATTATTAGGAGGCCGAACAGATAGCGGTTCAGGAAGTTCTAATTCATCGTCATCGTCATCATCATCTTCCGGTTCAAACTATAATTCAAATTCTAATACACCAGTTTCTGCGGAAATGGAAGACGCGGCTGATGATTTGCCATTCTAAATTTTTTATTTTTTAAAGCCTTGGGTTAGTTAGTTGTTTTTAAAAAAGCCGTCTTAAATTTTAGGCGGCTTTTAGTTTTGAACCTATATTAATGGAGGAATATTTTCCGGAATTTCATGAACAGGTTCAAATTCTTCCGGGGGATATTTGTCAGGATTTCTAAGCCTGCTTTTGTTTCTGCTATAACCGAAATAAATGATGAAACCGATGAGAAGCCATCCGAGAAGCCTCACCCAGTTAATCCATCCCAAACCAAAGATCATTGCGGAGCAAACCACTATACCGGAAATCGCCACAACTTTTACAGCAGGTACCCTGAATCCTCTTTTCATTTCAGGATGTTTTACACGCATGATCCAAACCCCGGCACACACAAGCATAAAGGCAAACAATGTTCCGATACTGGTCATGTCGCCAACAATATCTCCCGGAATAAAAGTGGCAAAAGCGCCAACGAGTAATAAGAATATTAAGTTTGATTTGTAAGGTGTTTTAAATTTAGGATGGATTTTTGAAAAAATTGGCGGCACGAGCCCATCTTTACTCATTGAATAGAATACCCTTGATTGCCCCATCAGCATCACCAATATTACAGAAGAAAAACCTGCGAGTATGGCTACCGTTACCAAATCGCTTAACCATTTAAAACCCGGTACCCACACACCGGCCACCACAGACCCTTTCATGTGCTCAATAGCATAAACAACAGATGCTTCGCTGCCCTTGGTTCTGAATTCTTCCACTGAAGCAATGCCTGTGAGCACATAAGAAAATAAAATGTATAAAATAGTACAAATTACCAATGATCCTAAAATACCAATGGGCATGTCCTTACCGGGATTTTTCGTTTCCTGGGCAGCAGTAGAAACTGCATCAAAGCCAATAAAAGCGAAGAAGACCGTTCCCGCAGCGCCTAAAATTCCTATAATACCCCCATAGTGGTAAGTAATTCCCTGGTGGTCAGTATAGGTAGTTGATTCCGGAATAAATGGCGTATGATTTTCGGGCCTGATATATTGCCAGCCTACGATAATTACTACCAAAACTATAGCCACTTTC
This sequence comes from Chitinophagales bacterium, assembly GCA_038258875.1. Classification (GTDB taxonomy): domain Bacteria; phylum Bacteroidota; class Bacteroidia; order Chitinophagales; family Chitinophagaceae; genus Ginsengibacter. The sequence goes on along the minus strand of JBBSPK010000089.1, from coordinate 5,796 downwards.
AATACAACAATAAATGCATTAACCAATGCGGATTCCTGCATTCCCCGTATTAATAAAAGAGATAAAATAATTACAATGGCTAATGCAGGAAGATTCATAATGCCATGATGCAGTCCATCGGTAGAAATTTGAAACGGCGAATGGCACCATTCATACGGCACACTGGTTCCAAACATTTCCAGGAATTTATTAAAATATTCCGACCAGGCAACAGCAACTGTAGCTGCGCCCACGCCATATTCAAGCACAAGGTCCCATCCGATTATCCATGCAATAAATTCGCCCATTGTAGCATAGGAATATGTGTAGGCGCTTCCTGCAATAGGGATCATTGACGCAAATTCAGCATAACATAATCCCGCAAACGCACAGCCGATGGAGGCAATTATAAACCCGATCGTTACCGACGGGCCTGCATGCTGGGCAGCAGCAGCAGCAGTGCGCACAAACAAGCCTGCGCCGATAATAGCGCCAATGCCCAATGCAATCAGGTTTCCCGGGCCTAACGTTCTTTTTAAAGTATTTTTTGATTCACCTGCTTCATGCATCAGGTGGCTTACAGGCTTGGTAATAAAGATGCTTTTCCGAATGGACAAACTCATAACTATGATTCGTTTTTTTTAAAAGATTTGGAAAAGTAATGAATTAATTAAAAGCATAGTAAAAAAGTTTACTAATGGTGACACATATATAATTATTGTATTTCTTAATAAGAAATTATTTTACATTCTATTCGTTAGCTTTGGCAAATTTCTATCTCGTCGCAATTATGAATAAACGAAAAAGTGGTGCGCTTGTCTTAGTAGTTCTTTCCATAGTTGCAATTATCCACTTTATTGATGTTTATAAGTTTAATAGCATATCACCAACTTTTCTAAGAGTGATAAGATGGATATTTATTTCCACCTTAATACTTTATGCTGTTTACAAACATTCACTTACTACATGGATATTAACGAGCATGGCAATAGGAGTGGAAATTGGCCTTGACTTTCCAATATTTGCTCAAAATCTGAGAGTACTTAGCCAGATATTTTTGAGAATGGTGAAAACTATTATCGCCCCTATTCTTTTTTCAACACTGGTAGTGGGTATAGCCGGCCATTCCGATTTAAAGCAAGTCGGACGAATGGGATGGAAATCAATTTTGTATTTCGAAATTGTTACAACCATCGCTCTAATAATCGGTCTTGTGGCGATTAACATTTCCCAGGCTGGTGTTGGAATTCACATCCCACCTGGTTTTCACCAGGAACTTCCCGAGGCAGTTCCCGAAACATGGCAGGATATTGTCTTACACATTTTTCCGGAAAATTTTATTAAATCTGTTTACAACGGAGATGTGTTACCGATCGTAGTCTTTAGCGTAATTTTTGGAATAGGCCTCGCAATGGTAAAAGAAGATAAGCGCAAGCCAATGCTGCAGTTTTCTGAAAGCCTTGCGGAAACTATGTTCAAATTCACCAATATCATTATGCACTTTGCACCGTTTGGTGTAGGGGCTGCAATTGCTGTAACAGTCGGGCATTTGGGTCTTGATATCCTGGCATCACTTTTAAAATTGTTGCTTACACTTTATGTATCCCTTATTGTGTTCCTGAGTGTGGTACTTTTTTCAATTGCCTACTTTATGAAAATTCCGATAAAGCAATTTATTATGGCTGTCTCAGAACCTGTTTCAATAGCTTTTGCAACCACGAGTTCAGAATCAGCATTGCCCATTGCTATGGAAAACATGGAGAAATTTGGTGTGCCGCGAAAGATTGTTTCATTTGTTATACCTACCGGTTATACTTTTAACCTTGACGGAACAACTTTATATCTGTCTCTTGCAGGAATTTTTGTAGCACAGGCCGCAGGGATTGATATGCCAATAGGCACGCAAATTATTATGGGGCTAACGTTGATGCTTACCAGCAAAGGTGTTGCCGGTGTGCCCAGGGCATCTTTAATTATTTTGTTAGGCACAGTGTCTTCATTTGGATTGCCTGTGTGGCCTGTTATGGCAATTTTAGGTATTGATGAATTGATGGATATGGCACGCACGTCTGTTAATGTAATTGGTAATACTTTGGCAAGTTGCGTAATCGCACGCTGGGAAGGTGAATTTGATACTGAAAAGGCACTTGCGTTTGTTCCCGATTGATGCTTTTTTATTTCTGTAAGAATAATAAATCTTTGTCGTTTCTTTATAAGTTTAGTTTCAAATTATTAAAAAATTATTAGGTGGATCTTTTGCATATTTTAGGGATTAGCATTAAAGAATTACTCAATCCCCAGTTTTATATTGAGCATGGCGGTTTATGGATGATACTTTTTATCGTCTTTGCCGAAACGGGTTTGTTTGCAGGATTTTTTTTACCTGGCGATGCCTTACTTTTTGTAACAGGTATTTTTAGTGATAAAATTGTAAGCGCCGCATTGTTTACTACCAACAATCAATGGGCGGACCTTGGAATTTTATGGGTGCTGATTACCATTGCCGGAATATTAGGAAATTTTGTGGGCTACTGGTTTGGCAAAAAAAGTGGTCCATTTTTATATGAAAGAAAGGATACGTTTTTCTTCAAAAAGAAATACCTGATGCAGGCGCATGAATTTTACGAAAAGAATGGAGGTGGGGCAATTGTTCTTGGCCGGTTTGTACCTTTCGTTCGTACGTTTGCACCCATCGTGGCGGGCATCGTTTTAATGGATTGGAAAAAATTTACTTTTTACAACATAACGGGTTCAATGCTTTGGGTCGGCAGTATGCTGCTCGGCGGTCATTTTTTGCAAACGTTTATCATGAACCAGTTCGATTTTGATTTAAAAGAGCATCTCGAAGTGATTGTTATAGGAATTGTGGCCGTTACAACCATACCGGTATTATGGAAAGTATTTAACCATAAAAAAAAACCAGAAACCAAACCAAATAGTTCATCTTCTTTATGAACAAAAAATACGTAGCTGTTTTTTCCCTGCCGGTAATTGTTGCAGCTTTGGGGTATTTTGTTGACATATACGATTTACTACTTTTTAATATTGTGCGAATACCAAGTCTCAGGTCGTTCGGCCTAAGTGAGGCTGACATTGATAAAAAGGGTGAGCTTATAATTGGTATTCAAATGGTGGGTCTTCTAATCGGTGGAATTATATGGGGAATTGCGGGCGATAAAAAAGGAAGATTAAGCGTACTCTTTGGCTCCATTATTTTATATTCCCTGGCCAATATTGCCAATGGGTTTGTGCAAACAGTACCGCAATATGCCGTGGCAAGATTTATTGCGGGAATAGGCCTTGCCGGTGAATTGGGAGCCGGTATAACGCTGGTTGCGGAATTATTAAAAAAGGAGCAAAGAGGAATTGGGACATCACTTGTTGCGGGTATAGGCCTCACCGGTGCCGTGGTTGCATTTTTTATTTCACAGGAATTTGACTGGAGAATTTGTTATTTCATTGGCGGTGGTTTAGGGTTTATGTTATTGGTTCTGCGCATAAGTGTATTTGAATCGGGTATGTATAAAGCACTCGATAAAAATGTTTCTAAAGGAAACTTTTTTATGTTGTTTAATAACGCAAAGCGTTTTAAAAAATATCTATGCAGTATTTTATTGGGACTTCCTACATGGTATGTCATTGGAATCCTGATTGCCTTTTCTAATAAGTTTGCAAAAAATTTTGGAATACCCGAAGATATTAACCCAGGCAAGGCCACCATGTACGCATACATTGCTATCTCTATTGGAGATGTACTTGCGGGCCTCCTGAGCCAGCTACTTAAAAGCAGAAAGAAAGCCTTGTATGTATTTTACGCAATTACAGTTATCATGGTTGCATTATATTTCCTGCAAACTGAAAAAAGTAGCGCAGCAAATCTTTATTGGATTGCGGGAGGGCTTGGGTTTGCAACGGGTTTTTGGGCCATATTTGTAACGATGGGTGCCGAGCAGTTCGGAACAAACCTAAGAGCGACAGCTGCCACTACTATTCCTAATATGGTTCGTGGCTCGTTGCCATTAATGCTTTTATTGTTTAACGGCCTGCAACATTATTTCACTTATGTCTTAAGCGGATTAATAACGGGGATAATTGTGATGATAATTAGTATTATTGCTGCAATCAATACTGAGGAGACATTTCACAAGGATCTTAATTATGTAGAGCTGTAGCCTCTCTGCCTCCCAGGGGAGGGTTCTGAGCTGAGTATGTGGTTGATCAATCGTTAGGTTAATATGTTAATTGCTTTAATTCGTGTAAATCCGTGTATTCGTGGCAAAATTCCTTATCATACGTTTTTCTTCTATTGGTGATATTGTTTTAACGACACCGGTTATACGCTGTTTGCGGAAAAAATATCCCGACGCAGAAATTTATTTCCTTACCAAAAAGAGCTTCTCGGGTATTGTTGAATCGAATCCTCATATAAACCGCGTGCTTACGCTCGACAATGATATTAATTCAACCATCGAAATTCTAAAAGATGAAAAATTCGATTGCATTATTGATTTGCATAATAATATTCGCACTTTCAGAATTAGAAAAAGCCTGAAAGGTGTGCCATTTTATTCATTTCATAAATTAAATACAAAGAAATGGATTTATACCAATTTGAAAATAAACCTGCTGCCTGCAAAACATATTGTTGACAGGTATATGGAAACGGTGAAAAAAATTGGAGCAACTAATGATAATCTCGGCCTTGATTATTTTATTCCTGAAAAAGATTTGGTTAAGGATTCAGACATACCTTTTTCTCATTCACAGGGATTTATTTCGATTGTAATAGGAGCTGCTCACTTTACAAAAAAGCTGCCGGTAGAAAAATTAAAACAACTGTGTGCAGGTATAGAATACCCGGTTATTTTGCTTGGCGGAAATGAAGATTTTTATAAAGGCCTTGAAATTTCCAGGATGGATTCCATAAAAATTTATAATGCGTGCGGCAAATTTTCATTAAATGAATCAGCAGATATCATACGTAAATCAAAACTGGTAATAAGCCACGATACAGGCCTGATGCATATCGCGGCTGCATTTGAAAAATATATTTTATCTGTGTGGGGTAACACAGTTCCTTCTTTTGGAATGTACCCCTATAAAGCTTCTTATGAAGTATTCGAGGTGAACAAGTTATGGTGCCGACCCTGCAGTAAAATTGGCTTTGACAAATGCCCTCTCGGACATTTTAAGTGTATGCAGCAAATATCTATTGACAAGATTATTGAAAGCGTAAATGCCTTTATCGGGAAAAAATAATTGTAGAAGCCTGGTTATTTTATATGAATTTCCTAATGAATATCACATCAATTCACCGGTATCGTTATATGCCACTCACATCCTTTCCCTGGTGAAGAAATGATTTCTGCGGACCCGCCAAAGTTTTCTGCACGGTTAAAAATATTTGTAATTCCAAGGCCCTTTTTTATGGTTTGCAGGTCAAATCCTTTGCCATTATCCTTAACCGTTAGTAAAAGGTTATTATTTTCTTCACATAATTGAATGGTTACTTTATTTGCCTCTGCATGTTTAAGTATATTATTTATCACTTCCTGCACAATACGATACAGGGCAAGCTGGAGAGATTGCATGATTTTGGTTTCATTTATTCTGCCAATTATTAGCCTTACCTCAAATGTTTTTGGTATATGAAGTTTAGCTGTGAGCACCTTTAACGCTGCAGCAAGCCCATTCATTTTCAAGTCGGAGGGTGTGAGATCGTGACTTATGTTGCGCAGCTCATTAATGGCTTTTTGAACATAATCGAGGCTTTGGTTAATAAGACTCTCTTCAGGTATTTTTTGTTTTTGAGCCGTT
>JBBSPK010000088.1:0-13041 GCA_038258875.1 Chitinophagales bacterium | reverse complement strand
AGGGGCTCATCATCAATTATTATAACGTTCATGTGTAACTTTTTTATTATTTTTTTGCCACATGGAATTCGCTATAAAAATTTTCATCGCGGTTTGTATAAAGTTGCTCGAAAATTTTTATGGCTCATTTCATATTATTTGTGGTATAAGTATGGTTGTTAAAAAAAGTTCATTGTCCTTTTGAGTTTGTAAAAGATCATTCCTGGCAAATAAGAGAAATAATCTTCTTTGAACCGATGATAAGCCAAAACCTGTTCCTTTAAGGGGTTGTGATGTATCAGGATCGAAAGGATTTTGTACAAGTATCTTTAAATAGTTATTCTCTTTTGTCGCTCTAAGCGTAATTAGTACTTCCCCGATTGTGTCATACAATCCAAATTTGATAGCATTTTCTACAACCGGTTGCAACAGCAAAGCCGGTAATTTAAGGGCGAGCGCATCATCGCTATAGATCATTTCTGTTTGCAGGCGATGGCCAAACCTTACCTTTTCTATGTCAAGATACAATCGCAGATAGTCTATTTCTTCGTCGAGTGTGCTCCACTGTTGATCATCTTTCTTTAATGTGCCACGCAAAAAATCACTTAGCTGTTGTATCATGTGCCTTGCCTTTTCCGGCTGCGTGCCCGTTAGGGCGCTTATGGAATTTAAACTGTTGAATAAAAAATGCGGTTGTAATTGTTGTCTTAATTTAGACAATTCGGCTTCCCTCGATAGTCTTTCCGAATCAGTTTTTCTTTCATTCATTGTTTGTTGTTCTTCCTGCGTATAATAAAGCAGGCTCATCATCGAAAAGCACCCTATCAGCAAAAAAGAAATCCCAAATCTTATACCGTTAGACTGACTAAAAGATTGAACATAATGTGCGTCACTGTTGAATATCATCCATAAAATTCCTTTGGTAGTAAAATAGCTAATGGTGGTCCACGCAAGGCTGATGGTTAAAATATACCAGTACTTTTCGTGCCTGGGCAGGTAGTACCGCATATTATTAAGAATAAGAATGCAGGTGGCTGTAATTAATATATTATTTATGATAGCATCAACAAGTACCTGCGATCCTGTAAGCTTAAAGTTTTGTAATATCCCAATTAATACCACTGAATAAACAATACTAATAACAGCCCAGAAAACTATACCTGCAATTATTAAATTTTTTCGGGATGAAATCGGCTTATTCAAACTAATTAATTTAACGGCAAACATTTTTGCATACTGTTTTGCAAAATATGGGATGCTCTTTGTTTTGTTACCCGTATATAATTATCCGCTTCTTCTTCCTCGCATATACGTGAATACAACTCTGCCCCGTCAATTAATTCAGTTAATGAATTTAATTCTGAAACATCGATAAACTTCCATAACACGGGCTTTTGCGTACTGTTTAAAAAATTATCTTCTTCCCTGTGCCCGGTAATTCTTGCTTTCTGAAATGCATTAAAATCATCTTCTGCATACACAAGCCGTAATTGCTCGTCAAACTGCGGAGTGTGTTCTCCATCGCCACATATTATTCTGTAAACAAGTTTCGCAAGATACCATTTCATAACATTGATTTTTATACGATTAATAAATTTGAGTTGTGATGCACATTAAACCGGTTACCATTAATAATTGGTAACCTCTATTCCCCCGAAAACACACGTGCCTTTTAGCACTATTATTTTTTCCGGATCCGGAATGCCTGCATTAATACTTCTCTTGTCTTCGATACCTCCAAATACCGCCGTAACCTCATTTTTTACGTCCCAGTTAGATGGCACAATTAACTTTGTACCACCAAAAACATTTGTTATTTCCAGCACGACTGGTTTTAAAATATCAGCTTTCATAAGGTTTATTTCCGAACCTCCCATAAAACAATTTATTTCTCCGCCTTTAAAATTTTTTGAAAGAATAATTTTTTTTACTCCGCCAAACACAGCGTTAATTTCAACGTATTCAGCTTTTTCTTCCTGCAATTGATTTTCAGTTTCCATATTATATATTGAGGGTTTATTAACCTGTGCCTGATCCGCATACCTCCATCGCCTGTTTCTTCCCCACATATTATTGCAGCTATTTTTTGGTCTTAAAATATAAATCAAACCCACACTAATAAGAATTGCAGGAACTATATAGTTATGAAAATTAAACTGGGGCTGGGTTTGATCTATCAAAAAAATACCCCCTACAATTATCATTATGAAAGCCCCTGCATTATGAAACCTGCTTTTAACCCCTGTCAAAAAACCAATTGCTATTAATAATACCGGCCAGGTAAATACCCATGACGGAATTGGAGCGCCCATCTTATAAGCAAGCAGCAAGCTTCCTGCAACTAAAAGGATAACCCCACTCCAAATGCGTGGCTCATTTCTTCTGCCAAAACGATTTATGTCATTATCTTTTTGTTCCATATTTTTATTTTTATAGCACAAAAATATTATGGACGCAGGTGCTATGAAACTGTTCATAGGTTTACGCAGGCAAAAAATCGGTAAATAGCCGGTTTATGGGGGCGAATGCTTCTGCTGTGCTCCATTATAACAATCGTACTTATACATTTGTGACATGGCTCAAAAAAAATTAAAAAGATTTGGTGAAATAAAGACCTTTCCAAACGTGTTGGAATATCCTGAAAATATGGCCGGCAATTGGAATGTATTCTTTAAAAATAGTAATCAAATAGTATTAGAACTCGCATGTGGGAGGGGAGAATACGCAATAGGGCTTGCAAAATTATCTGCGGAAAAAAATTTTATAGGTGTAGATATAAAAGGTAACCGCATTTGGGTAGGTGCCAGGTATTCATTAGATAATAGTCTTGACAACGTTGCTTTTCTGCGCACACAAATTCATAAAATTGATAGCTATTTTGCAAAAAATGAAATACAGGAGATATGGATAACTTTTCCTGACCCTCAGCTTAGGATCTCTAAAGCGAAAAAAAGACTTACCCATCCGCGGTTTTTAAGACTGTACCAAAAAATTTTAACACCCGGCGGAAAAATTCATCTAAAAACAGATTCTCCTGACTTATATAACTTTACTAAAACAGTAATTGAAATATATAATCTTACAATGATAGTGGATATTGAAGATGTTCATAAGAAAGAACATATACCTCCCGAATTAGGTATTATAACCCACTATGAGAGCCTTGATATTGCGGGGAGCAAAAAAGTTTCTTATTTATGTTTTTCTTTGCCTGAAAAAATAATTAATGCGGATGGACAGCTGGATGATATCTTAAAGAAAAAACCCGATGAAGAGTCGCGATGAAAATTTTATTGAAGGCATTCACTTTTATTATAACGAAAATAATTATATGGTTTTCACAGAAAAGTATCACCAGGAAAGAGGGTATTGTTGCGGCAATGGACGCCGCCATTGTCCCTATAATTATGAAAATGTTTATGAGCCTTTGAGAAGTAAACTATTAACCCAAAAACAACATGCAAAAAAATAAAAAACCGAGGGAACAGCTACGTTCCACAACAAAAGAATATAGTTTTTTCGAGGACGTATATGATGTGGTAAGACAAATACCAAAAGGGCGGGTAACTTCTTTCGGAGCCATCGCGAATTACCTCGGAACTAAACTGTCTGCAAGAATGGTTGGCTGGGCAATGAATTCGGCGCATGTTGCGAAACCAAAAGTGCCGGCGCATCGTGTAGTAAACAGGAACGGGATGCTGAGCGGCAAGGCTCATTTTACAACACCTACCCTTATGGAAGAATTATTAAAGAAAGAAAAAATACAGGTGAAGAAAGATACTGTTGTTGATTTTGAAAAACTCTTTTGGGACCCGGTAAAAGAACTGGGCTTGTGATTTATTTCTTGTTTCTTATAGCTATTAAATTGGAGGCATTATTACTCTTTGCCGATTAATATCAATTATAATAGGGGCTTATCATTACATAAACTATTACTCCTGTTACAGCAACATAAAACCAAATAGGCCACGTGACTCTTGCAAGTTTCATATGCCTGCTATAATCGGCTGTTAAAGCCCTGTAGGCAGTAAATAAAATAAAGGGAAGAATTATTCCTGCAAGCGGAATATGGGTTGCAAGAATAAAATAATAAACATATCGCATAGAGCCCGTTAAAGATTTCTCATCTGCACTTAACATACCATCATGATTTATGTCACCATACTTTGTATCGCCACTTAGTAAATGATGGCATATATAGGAAAGTAAAAAAAACACAGAAAAGGTAATTGCTGCGAGCATTAGTTTTTTATGAAGAAAATATTTTTTTGATTTAACGGCGAATAGCGCAGCCAGTAATAATATGGCGACAAAAGAATTTATTACGGCATTAACTGTAGCAAATACGTGGGGATCAAATCCTAAATTGACACTTAGCCTTGCCCTTGAAAGAGAGGCCACTATTAGAAATATAATTACGGAAATTGTCCAGATAAAAATTTTTATTGTTCTGTTTCCCTGCTTAAAAATTGGCTTTGGAAAATTTTCGCGAATCTCAGTATTCATTTTTATTTTCTTTGAGGCTGCTTATGCATTTTGAAAAAGCCGTTTTAAAAAATCCTTAAAAGATCTTTTTCTGTCCTTTTCGAGCATGAGCAACGGAATATCCCTTACTAATTTTTTTTGATCAACTGAATCTAAACCATTATACCATCCTCTTATAATTCTTTCTTTATCCAGCAGGAAAAAATTTTCTGTATGTACAAAAGCTGTATCCACATTTACATCAGCGATATTGGCTTTTATTTCATTTATAGCAAAGTGATAAATGCTGTCCCTGTTACCGGTAACCACCCACCAGCTATCAGGATTAACATTAAATTTTTTGGCCCATTTTCTTAATTGAGAAACCGAATCGTGTAGCGGGTCGACGGAAATTGAAACAAATTGAACTATCGAATCATTATTTGTAAAAGAATTTTGTAACCGCTTCATTGCCCTGCCAAGTTGCGGGCAAATAGTAGGGCATCGTGTAAAAAAGAAATCGAGTACAATTATTTTTCCATTTAAATCAGCAAGCGAAACTTTTTGTCCCATCTGATTAGTAAAATGCAAATTACTAACGGTATGCCATACTGTATCGTAGGCTGTTTTCCCGTTTTTTTCAACAACATTTACACTGTCATAAAAAAACCTGTGCGGCGTTTGCACATCACGGTTGCTATAATAACTTACCAGCATATAGCCGGTTAGCGGTAACAGAACAGCCAGCATTAAAGCAACAATTGATTTCCTTTTCATGAATATTTTTTTTCTAAAAACAAAATTAGCCATTGCAGTCAGCAACGGCTAATAATAAATAGTTAATCTGAATTTTCTTAATCCAGTTTTTTATCACTGCTCTCTGCAGGTTCAGTAGCGGGCTTGTGATGATTTTGTTTTTGTTCTATATAAGGCCGACTGCCGGCATCCGTATTTCTTAATTTTTTATACGAATCACCATCATAAATAAATGCTATGATAAACCAGATAAACAATGTGGCAGGCACGGCAATGGTCATCACCAGATTTCTTATTTCGTCACCAAGATGCATAAAAATTGAAATGATATAAAAAGCTTTTGCCAATGTAAGAATACATATTATTCCTTTAATGGCCAGAACAAGCGTTTCATTAGGGTCGGCGTCCAGGTCTATTTTATATACAGTTAATCCTAATCCTAGCTCTATAATGGTAAGCACCAATAGTATCCAGAATGCTTTCCAGATTCTTTTCACTTGTGCAGCATCAGCCGCGTGCGATGTTGCGTGTGTTGATGTTTCTGCAGACATAATTTTCTTTTATTCTTTAAAAATAATGAGCGTCTAAAAATTAAATAAGATAAAAACAAAGAAATACAAATACCCATACAAGATCTACAAAGTGCCAGTAAAGGCCCGTTTTTTCAATCATTTCGTAATGGCCGCGTCTTTGAAAATCGCCAAGCCTTGTTTTAATCAGCATAATAGTATTAATAACAACTCCTGAAAATACATGAAAACCATGAAATCCTGTAATGCCAAAGAAATACCCGCCAAAAGCAACAGGGCCAGGTGTTGCTACCATTTTCCCATTGAACATTACTTCAGGCCCCCAGGGATTGTGGCTTACTGTGGTTCCCCATTGTTGCAAAACTCCATCAACCAACACCTCATGCTTATGCGTAATAAGGTGCGTCCATTCCCACGCCTGGCAACCAAGAAAAGCCAGTCCCCCGAGAATTGTAAGGAATAGCCATTTTTCAACCTTCTTCTGATTCATCTTGTGGCCTTCATGTACCGCCAGTACCATGGTTACCGAACTCATGATGAGAATAAATGTCATCAAGCTTACAAAGGCGAGCGGTAAATTCGCGTCGGTAAAAGGGAATTTATTAAAAACGTAATTATGATCCACCCAATGGTTGAGACTAAACCGAATAGAACCATACGAAATTAAAAAAGCGCCAAAAGTGAACGAATCACTCATTAAAAAATACCACATCATCAGCTTACCATAGCTCACGTTGAAGGGGCTTTTTCCTCCGGACCACATTTTAGTTTTGGTTTGTGTCAGCGCTGTTTCCATTTAATGACTCTTTAAAAGATTATTACAAAAATATATTAAACGTTCTGATGGTTCAAAGCAAGAGCATTTTATTTAATAAACTTTCTTATTTATGTACTTTTTGTTTTTTGCTATCTCCGATTTCTTTTATTGTTTACCGTATCATCAATAAAAAAATCAATAAGTATATCCATAAAAAATCTACAAATTGCCAGTACGTATTTATCAGGTCAACCGGTATTTTACTGTATACTTTTATTTTTGAACTAAAAGATTTTATCCACATAATAATAAGCGCTACCACACCCCCTATTACGTGCACTGCATGAAGCCCTACAAGAATATACAAAAAAGAAAAAGAAACATTTCGTGAAAGGGTAAACCCACTGTTCCAAAATTGCTTAAACCCAATATACTGCATGACCACAAAGACAATACCGAGCAGAGTAGTAATCATCAACCATTTCTTATAAGCCTGCATATCGCGGTTAAGAAATGCCTTTCGGCTAACCGTAATAGTTATACTGCTTATGATAATCACCGCTGTAGAATACCAAAAAATTAATGGCAAATCAAAAGGTATCCAATTGGCCTGGTTACGCTTTACAATATAGGCGCTGCTTAATCCTGCAAACATCATAAAAATGCTTGCCAACGCTATCCACATCGCAAATTTGTGAGGATGTATCTTGGATTTTTGTTCATTTACCACTGCTATCATCAATTTATTCCTGTTTTTTGTATACCTGTTTTATAAAATTTTTAATATACTTTATCATACAACAAAGCAAGAAAAACAATCATCAAATAAAAATATGAGCTGAACATAACCTTTCTTGCTGCGGCCACATTCATTTTTATTAACAGCATAATACTTACATATACCATCCAAAGATTACAAATAAGGAGAATCCAGAAAGACACGATTCCGCTAACATTGAAAAAATATGGAAGCATTCCGACAGGTATCATCAGCATTGAATAGATAACCGTTTGCATCGCTGTAAATTTAGTAGGCCCTTCTTTACTAGGCAATAACTTAAAACCTGCCTTCTCATAATCTTTATGAGCGACCCAGGCAATTGCCCAAAAATGCGGGAACTGCCAGAGAAACTGTATCATAAATAATATATATCCGCCATAATTGAAAAATGTATGTACTTCTCCTGTTGACAAAGTTCCTTGAAATTGGGCTGAAGGATTAATATACCCTGTGGCTGCAACCCATCCAATGAGGCACGGCAAAGCGCCCGGAAATGCCCCTACCAATACAGAGATAGAATTTATTTTTTTAAGCGGCGTATAAACAAAGGCATAAAGAATTAAACTGAATAAACCAATCAAAGCGCTGGCTAAATTGAACCCTTGCCACATAATAAGGATACCGGAAAGCCCCGTAACAATTGCAAATATCCATGCTTCCTTTGTGCTCATCCTTCCCGCAGCTACAGGCCTGTCGGCAGTACGCTTCATTAATGCATCTGTATCTCTTTCTACCGTTTGATTAATTGTATTAGCCGATCCTGTTATAAGCATACCCGCAAGAAATAATAAAGCAACAGAAGCGAAGTCAAATGTAATATTTGGCGCAAGCAAGTAGCACACCACACAACTGAACACGACCATGAAGCTCAATGTGAATTTGATTAATGTAAAATAGTCCTTCACCTTGCTCGCCAGTGCGTAAGAAACAGAATGGGGCATAACTGTTACCATTTTCTCCATTTATAAAAACCTTTTTAAAAAAAGCCCTGAACAAACAGGGCTATTGATTCAGAAAATATTATTAAATAAACCCTTTTATTTCATTAATGTGTGCTTTCTGCGGGACCTATGGGTTCTGTTTGAGGAATAAAATCTCTTCCATCTTTACCATAATCATAAGGCCAGCGGTGCACTTCCGGAATTTCGCCATACCAGTTTCCGTGTGGTGGATGAATGGGTGCAGTCCATTCAAGCGTATTGGAACCCCATGGATTTTGATTGGTTAATTTTCTTCCTTTAAACATTGAATAAAAGAAATTAAAAATAAATAAAAACTGTGTTGCAAAAACTATTAATGCAACTACACTTATAAATTCATTAAGCCCATTGAACATTTTAAATGATTCCCAGTTACTAAAGTCATAGTAACGGCGTGGCATGCCTGCTAATCCTTCATAGTGCATTGGCCAGAAAATAAGATATGCCCCAATCATAGTAACCCAAAAATGGATATAAGCCAGGGTATGATTCATGTGCCTTCCAAACATTTTTGGATACCAGTGATACACACCGGCAAACATTCCAAACATAGAGGCCACTCCCATTACGAGATGAAAGTGAGCGACTACAAAATAAGTATCGTGAAGGTGGATATCCAATGCAGAGTTACCAAGCCATATGCCCGTTAACCCCCCTGATATAAATAAACTTACAAAACCGATGGAGAAAAGCATCCCGGGAGTAAAATGAATATTGCCTTTCCATAAAGTAGTGAGCCAGTTAAAAACTTTAATGGCAGAAGGCACCGCTATTAATAATGTAAGCAATACAAAGAATGAACCGAGAAATGGATTCATTCCCGTAACAAACATGTGATGTGCCCAAACCATAAACGATAAGGCTGCTATAGCAAATAACGATCCCACCATAGCCATGTATCCAAAAATCGGCTTTCTTGCATTAGTGGCTATCACCTCGGAAGAAATACCCATGGCAGGTAGTGCAATAATATATACTTCAGGATGCCCTAAAAACCAAAATAGGTGTTGAAATAAAATCGGGCTTCCCCCTTCATTTGGTAAAATTTTTCCATTTATTACGATGTCGCTGAGATAAAAGCTCGTACCTAAATGGCGGTCAAATAATAAGAGAATTACGGCGGATAATAAAACAGGGAAGGTAAGTACTCCTAAAATTGCTGTGAAAAAAAGTGCCCATATAGTAAGAGGTAACCTGGTCATGCTCATACCTTTGGTACGCATATTTAAAATGGTGGAAATATAATTTAACCCTGCCAGCAACTGGGATATAATAAATAATGCCATAGAGATCAGCCAATAATCCATTCCGGCTTTTGAACCTTCCATTGCATCGCCTAAGGCGCTTAGAGGGGGGTATATTGTCCAGCCTCCGCTTGCAGCCCCGGTTTGAAGAAATAAAGAAGAAAGCATTACTATTGATGCAGAAAAGAAAAACCAATAGGATAACATATTTAAAAACGGGGAAGCCATATCTCTTGCACCTATCTGTAACGGTATAAGAAAGTTGGCAAACGTACCGCTTAAGCCGGCTGTTAAAACAAAGAATACCAAAATGGTACCATGCATGGTTACTAATGAGTAATAAAATTCGGGATCCAGTTTACCCCCGGGGGCCCAACGCCCAAGCAGGTCTTCCAAAAAAGGAAAAGTTTGATCAGGATATCCAAGCTGCAGTCTGAATATTACAGAAAAAAGCCCTCCTATAATAGCCCAGGTAATTCCGGTAATAAGGAATTGCCTTGAAATCATTTTATGATCCTGGCTGAAAACGTATTTGGTAATAAAAGTTTCTTTATGATGATGCACATGAGCCTCATGGCCCAAATCGTGCACTACCAATGGTTGTTCATGCAAAACTTCATCGTTATTCATAATGATATTTTTTAAGGCAACAGCCTCGCTTCTTATTTTTTACTGTTAACAGCCTGTGCTACAGCGGCTGTTGAATCCTTCACTGGCACCTTGCTGGGATCTAATGACGGAAAGGCTCTATAATATTCCGGCTTTTGAGCAGCCATCCATCCATCAAATTCCTGTTGTGTCTCTACAAGTATTACTCCCCTCATTGTAAAATGGCCTTTTCCACACATCTGGTCGCAGCTTATTTCATAAGTAAAATCAGGGTTGTTGACTTTTACTTTCATTTCTGCCGTAGTATAAATAGGTGTAAACCAAAGGGTAGTGGGGGTTCCCGGAACAGCATCCATTTTCATACGAAAATGCGGAAGGCCCACATCGTGTATTACATCTTGGGAATTGATAACCAGCTTTACCGGTTTGTTCACTACCACGTGCATGGTGGTAGGCACATGAATATCATCGTGGCTTGCTACATCAGCCCAGTCAACTCCAAGCGGATTTCCCTTTCCTGCATCTGTAAGCTTATAATTTTTTCTGCCCAATAATCCATCTCTGCCGGGATAACGAATTTCCCACCCAAACTGGTGGCCGGTAATTTCTACAAGCTGGGAATCTTTGGGTGCATCAGAAGTAAATTTAAACCAATATTTCAAGCCAAAAACAACAAGCACGGTTAATACAATCGCCGGTATACCAGTCCAAATCAGCTCAAGCTTATTGCTGTGAGTGAAATAAAGTGGTTTACGTTTATCGCTTTCCTGGTATCTAAAAGAGAACCAGAATAATAATATTTGCGTAATAAAAAATACCACCCCGGTTACGACAATAGTTATCCAAAGCATCGTGTCAATATTCTTTCCCTCTTCAGAAGCTGCCCCCTGGGGGAATAAAGTTTTTGGGTAATACAATTTATTACACCACCATACACCTACGAGGCCGAGGATAAGAAAGGCAATCATAAGAAACCCGTTAATCCTGTTATTTTGTTTCCTGGCTTTCTCCTCTCCTTTTAGAATACTTACATATTCACTTGCCTTTGAGATCTGAAAGATCAGCAGAAAAATCAGCACCAGGATCGCTATCAAAAAAAAGTCATTCATGATTCTAAATTTTCCTCAGTTTTGCCTTCATTTAGTGCAAAAATACTTTTGAATTATTATATATTTTCTTAAACTCCACCCTAAATTATCTTCTTTTCATCTAAATATTAACCACGAACCTTATACATGGTGTATAATGCTTTCTTTCATGAAAGGGTGGTTCAATGGAGTCATTGGTACTTTTGATGCGAACCTTCCAACCCCCCACATTATGATTCCTACAAAGCCTAATGGTATTCCCAATTCATACCAGCTTAAATGAGGATGATATTTAACTGTTCCTGGCATAACCATCTGGTAAAAATCAATCCAGTGCCCAAAAATAATAAGCACGCACATAAAGGTCACAATTGTATAGTTACGCTTGGTGGCCTTCTTCATAAATATTAATAACGGGCATACAAAATTCAAAACGAGATTTAGAAAAAATAAACCCCGGTATGGACCTTGGGAGCGTATTTTAAAATATATAGTTTCCTCGGGAATGTTGCCGTACCAGATGAGCATAAATTGCGAAAACCACAAATATGTCCAGAAAATAGAAAACGCAAACATAAATTTTCCCAAATCCTGGAGGTGCTCCTGTGTTACAAATTCCAGCTGACCGCGGTTTTTGAAATAAATCACAAAAATGGTAATAAGGGCAATGCCTGATACAAAAGTGCTGGCAAATGTGTACCAGCTGTACATCGTGCTGAACCAATGAGCATCAATACTCATAAGCCATAACCAGGGCATCACAGAACCAACTGTGAGCCCGTATAACACAATATAAAATGATGACCAGAATAAATTCTTTTTCATCCATATTCTGCCGGTCTCATAGTCCATAGTACCCATTTTGTCGCTCTCAAGGCTAAGATCCCGTAGCTTTTTGCCTATAAAAATCCAGAGGCCTATACAAACAACAGAAGCTACAATAAAAAAGGTTGGATTTAAAAAACCTGATTTACCTTTCAGCAATTCGTCATGTGCCACCATTTGCTTATCAAGCCATGGATAAATATCAGAGCGGTTGCCTAAAACAATGCAAAGCATTACCACAAATGCCAGAACACCTGTAACGGGCACCAGAGTTGCAATTGCTTCGGTAACACGGCGAAAAGCAACCTGCCAGCCACCCATCGCTAAAGTGCATATAACAATAAAAAAAATACTAACGTTTACGAGAAGCAACCAAAAAAGACTATTCTGTAAAAGCACCGCCCAAAACCTTGTACTGTTTAAATTATCTCCATGTGAACCGGCAGCAGGATTTAAGAAAACTACTCCGAAAATTAATGTAAGCAAGCCCGCAATCATAAGTCCGACTGACCATTTTTTATATCCTGTCGGTGTTACATACTGATTGTTCATTAAATAATTATTTAAATAATTTATATTACTTTTTAACCGTCGTTGAATCAGCCGATTTACTGCCATTATTCGCTGTGGAATCTGATGCATTCGCAGAGCCAGCGCCTGACTGAACAGATTTTACATATTGTATTACCATCCACCGTTGCTTACGACTCAACTGCGAAGCATAACTTCCCATATTATTTTTACCGTAGGTCACGGAATGAAACATAGTTCCTTCAGGCATATCAACATACTGTTTCAAAGTTAAATTTGCAACCGCCGGAATTTTCCCCCCGGTTGACAATGGTCCCTGTGCATCCAACTTAGCGCCATGGCAAATGGCACAATTAATATTAAATAATCTTTGTGCTTCTGCCATTTGAACGGTGTCAAGTGGCGGTAAAGGATCTTTCACTTCGGCACTCATTTTATACCCATTGGAATCATTGGGCAAAGTGTACGGAAATAAATCGCCTCTTCGTATAGTTCCT
>JBBSPK010000087.1:0-13080 GCA_038258875.1 Chitinophagales bacterium | reverse complement strand
TTTTCTTGTATGCTTTCGCCAGTGTGAACTTTCGATCAGGTATTTGTAATTTTCCATAGGTGGGCTTCCTTTCTAAATTCTATTTAACTTTGATTTACTGGACGTTGTTATATCAAAGGGATGTAACAATAAAGACAGCAGGCCATTTGCCACATGAAATACTATACCATACAGCCATCACAAAGACTTTCCGGGTATGTAAAATCTTTTTGGGTATTGGAAGATGACAGGTCAGTCCTAAATCCATACATTCATCGCACGCTTGCTGATGGACTTCCAGAACTTATTTTTCATTATAAGGGAATATTTGATGAATTGTCATCTTCGGGAATAGTGAAATCTTTTACATCAGGTATACACGGGTAGTCACAAAGATTCAGGCGATTTAAGATCAAAGAAAATTTTGGAATTTTTGGAGTCTATCTTTATCCCTTTGCTATTCCCCAATTTTTTTCATTGCCATCAACAGAAGTAAGTAATGAAATGCCGGATCTCAAAACACTTTTAGGTAGAGACGGTGAAGACCTTGAGGAAAAAATGATGGAGGCGCCGGGAAATTTGCAAAGAATAAATATCATTTCAGCATTTTTAGAAAATAAGTTATCAAAAAATACTATTCAGCAACCGCATGTTTTTTCCTGTATTAATCAAATTATTCAGTCAAAAGGCGTAACTGATATTAAGACTTTAGCAGGAAAACACTTTTTATCTGTGAGACAATTTGAAAGAAAATTTAAACAGTTTTCCGGTTTTAGTCCTAAATTATTTTCAAGGATAATCCGTTTTCAATCGGCTATAAAAAAGTATGATGATAAAAAAATGCCATTAACTGAGATTGCATACGAATGCGGTTACTATGACCAGTCGCATTTCATTCATGACTTTAAAGAATTTTCCGGGTATAGTCCTATGCAATATTTTTCGGGGAAAGCTGAAGGCGTCGAATATAAAGAACTATAATGTCGTTTTTTTCCAATTTTGCCGTCCTGCTGCGTCTTATTTTTTCCTTTCAATTTATTATTAAAACTTAGGAAAATGAAAATTCCCAACACTCATCAAACAATTATGCCTTACTTAATATTACCCGGTGCAGAAAAATTTTCTGCTTTCATGCAAAAGGTTTTTGGTGCAGAAGAAACTTTTAAAAGAATGCGCGAAGATGGAAAAACAGTAATGCATTCTGAAATTCAAATTGGTGGCAGTACGATTATGTTTGCTGACGCAACTGATCAATATAAATCGAGTCCTGCGGGCCTTTTTATCTATGTTGAAAATGCTGATGAAGCTTATAAAAAAGCTATTGATGAAGGCGCTGCTACGGTTATGGAATTGTCAGACCAGGATTATGGAAGAACCTGTGGAGTGGCAGATCCTTTTGGAAATACCTGGTGGATAACATCTGTGAAATAGATAGTATAAAAATATTTTTGCAAAATTTTTTATAGACTCATGGTTCCTGACGCGGCCAGGTTGAAGTAGTTTTGGGCATTATAATAACAGATATCACTTATGATTTTCCCAATCCATTTTTCATCAGTCGGCAGCACGCCTTTCAACATATCTTCGGCAAACAGGTTACATAATATTCTGCGAAAATATTCGTGCCGGGAATACGAAAGAAAACTTCTTGAATCGGTTGTCATTCCAATAAAAGTGCTAATCAGTGCCATATTAGCAAGCGTTGACAATTGCTTTTCAATACCTTCTTTCTGATCTAAAAACCACCATGCGGAACCATATTGAATTTTGCCCTGTGTTATCCCATCATTAAAATTACCGGTCATTGTTGCAAACATTTCATTATCGGCGGGATTAAGATTATACAGAACCGTTTTGGCTAACTGATTAGTATTATCAAGGGCATTCAGAAAAGCAGAAAGGCTTTCGGCTTGCTTAAAATCCCCAATTGAATCAAAACCGGAATCTGCCCCGATCGTACGCAACATTCGATGATTATTATTTCTTAGTGCTCCCAAATGAAATTGCTGTACCCAGCCTTTTGCATGATACATTTTACAAAGCGCCTGCAAAATAATCCCGGAGAATTCTTCCGGCTGAGAAAATGGTTCAGAAGATTTTTGACTCATGAAATCTTCAAACTCTGTTATAAAATCGCCTTTTAATTCAAAATCGGAAGGGATTTGTGCCAGGCCATGATCGGCGGCGCAGCACCCATTATTATGAAAATAATCAACCCTGTTTTGTAGTGCCTCAAGTAATGAAAATAAATCTTTGATTTCAATATTGCTTACATCCTCCAGGCGGTAGACGTAAGACAGAAAGGAATCCCTGTCCCGTATATTCAAAATTTTATCCGGCCTGAAGGTGGGAATAACTTTTATTGAAAAATTATCATTTTTAATTTGTCGGTGCCAGATAAGGTCATCACAGGGATCATCAGTTGTAGCCAATAATTCAACATTAAAATTTTGTAGTATTGATCTTGTTGAAAAATTCTCCTGCTGCAACATTTCATTGCATTGCTCATAAATGCCAGAAGCAGTTTGTTCATTGAGATAAGAGGTAATATTAAAAGGTTTTAATAACTCCATTTGCGTCCAGTGAAATAAAGGATTCTTTAAAGTGTATGGAACCACTAAAGCCCATTTCTTAAATTTTTCTTCATCCGTAGCTTCGCCGGTTATGTATTTTTCAGGAATGCCAAAAGCTCTCATTGCTCTCCATTTATAATGGTCGCCCTTCAACCAAACCTCAGTCATGTTGTCAAACTTTTTATTTTCTGCGATTTCCTTAGGAGGAAGGTGATTATGATAATCTATTACGGGAAGATTTTTTGCATAGCCATTATACAACCGCTTTGCAACGTCGCTCTGCAATAAAAAATCATCAGTTAAAAAAGTTGCTGATTCATTCAGTGCTATATTTCCTGGATGTGAATTATTCACTTTTTATTTTTTATCTGAAATATTATTTACTATCCCCGGTTTTATTACTATTAATATATAACCTTTCATTTGCCTGTTTCAGTTTCTCTATTGGCATTTTCATTATTTTTCTATCATAAGTCATGAAGCCATTCACTTCGCCCTCCACGTCTGTGGTTTGTGTATACACAGCTGCCGACAACCCGTTTTGTATTAATTCTTCAAGCCTGTCCACAAGTGAATTGTATCGTTGAAAAAGACTATCATTAGTTTGAAAGCTCTGGTATCCCCAGTTTTTTTTCTGCCAGGTATGCCCTTCAACGAGCAATCCTAAGCCGCCGAATTCGCCCAATACAAGAGCTTTGTCTTTACCAAAAATTTCAGGCCTGGGCATTTCAGGATCGGGATAATTATGCAGATCGACGATATCTCCCGCGTCATAATAATTGCCGCCACTTGCGCTGTTTACCAATCTTGAAGGATCTTTTTGTTTCGTTTTATTTGCAATGTCAACAGTTTTAAATTGACCCCAAGCCTCGTTGAATGGTGTCCATACTACAATACACGGAAAATTATAAAGAGCGTCAATAATCGAATTCCATTCGTTACGATAATACGTTTCGCTTTCGGGCGAGCGTTCTTTGTCAGTTTGATTGCCCAAAATGCCCGGGTGAGGTTCCCAATTATTTCCCAAATCACCACTGGGCATATCCTGCCATACAAGCATACCTAATTTATCGCAGTAGTAATACCAGCGTGCCGGTTCAACTTTTATATGCTTGCGTATCATATTAAATCCCATTTCTTTTGTTTCCTGGATATCAAATTTAAGCGCAGCGTCGTTGGGTGCCGTATATAACCCATCCGGCCACCATCCTTGATCTAAAGGCCCAAACTGAAAGAGGAATTTATTATTCAACAACATTTTTTGAATCCCGTTTTTGTCAGGTGCAACAGAGATTTTGCGCATTGCAAAATAGCTTTTTACTTCATCTATCACTTTGCCATTACGCATTAACGTTAGTTTCAGGTCATATAGAAAAGGATGCGACGGTGACCATTTTTCAGGATTGGATATTGCCAGTATCGCCGTAGTATCGCTGCCTTTCTTTTCTGCAACTTTTTCATTTCCTTTCCACACAGATATATTTATTTCGTCGCCGGGCTGAAGATTTTGAACAGAGGCAATTACGTTTATATTTTGTTTGTCAAGATCAGGAGTTTGTTTAGTAGATATAATATATGTTTCCGGAACACTTTCGAGCCACACTGTTTGCCAGATACCGGTAACCGGTGTATACCAGATGCCTTCAGGATGTACAACCTGCTTGCCACGTGGCTGTGGCCCTCCATCAGTGGGATCCCAAACACGAATGGCTAACTGCTGCCTGGTGCCTTTATGTAAAGCCCTGGTAATATCAATTGTAAAAGGATCATAACCGCCTTCATGGAAACCAATTTTTTCTCCGTTTACATAAACATCACTTCTCCAGTCAACTGCCCCAAAATGAAGGAGTACTTTTTTGTTTCTTTTCCGGGGGATACTTATCGTAGTCTGATACCAGAGAACACTATCTTTTCCAACTGTTTTTCCGACTCCGGATAACGAAGATTCGATTGCAAAAGGAACTAAAATGTTTCCCTGGAATGAAGCGGGAATTTTATTAGATGATTTTGGTAACAAAGCATACTGCCACAGCCCGTTTAAATTTGTCCAATTATCACGCTGCATTTGAGGCCGCGGATACTCCTGTAACACATTTGAAGGATTAACACTGTCTGCCCAATGAGTTCTAATTTTTCCTTCAACTAAATGCCATTTATTTTTTTGAGCAAAAGAGTAATTAAACAATAATAAAAAGGTCAAAAAAAGTAATGAATTTTTCATTGTTTGTTATTGTGAATTAATGATTCCCATTTCAAGCCCTCTTATTTCTGCCAGCCCTCTTAACCTTCCAATAGCTGAATAGCCGGGATTGGTAGTTTTATTTAAATCATCCAGCATCTGGTGGCCGTGATCAGGACGGAAGGGGATAGACTTTTTATGTTTTTGCTGTAGTAACAGCAGTTCCTTTACGATTGAGTACATGTCATTATCGCCGCCAAGGTGATCCGCTTCATAAAAGTTGCCTTCTCCATCTTTTATTACGTTCCGTAAATGTGCAAAATGAATTTTTTCGCCGAGCGACTTAACCATGGCCGTTAGATCATTGTTTGAAGAAGCGCCTAGTGAACCAGTGCAAAAGCAAACACCGTTCGAAGGATTATCAACCCTGTTTAAAAAATATTCAAAATCATCTTGTGTACTTACAATCCTGGGCAAACCTAAAATTGGAAATGGCGGGTCATCCGGATGTATAGCAAGCTTAACAACGCATTCTTCAGCCACGGCGCTGATCTCTTTTTGAAATTCGCAAAGATTTTCACGTAACCCATCAGCATTTATTTCTTTGTAGAGTTCCAGCTTTTGCAACATACCCGCCGTGGATATTTTTTTTTCACCTGGTATTCCAAACATTACAACTCCGGCGAGTGATTCCAGTGTTTGTTCAGTATAACTTTTAAAACGATCTTCGGCTTTTCGTAAAATGTGTTCACTATAAGAATTGCCTGCATTTTTTCTTTTCAAAATATAGAGATCAAAAACCGCAAGGTCGATCCAGTTAAAATACAGCGCCAGTGAGCCGTCGGGCATTTGATAATTTAATGAAGTACGCGTCCAGTCATTAACCGGCATGAAATTGTACGTAATAACAGGTACGCCGCAAGACGCTACATTGCGTATCGAAGTTTTATATTTTTCGATATAAGATTTATAATCACCCGTTCTTGTTTTTATATTTTCGTGAACAGTAATACTTTCCACAACCGACCATGTAAGGCCAGCGTTTTCTACTTCCGACTTTCGTTTGTTAATCTCATCAACTGTCCATATTTCTCCGTGGGGTATATGATGCAATGCAGTAACAACGCCCGTTGCGCCAGTTTGTTTTACATCCTGTAAACTCACTGGGTCTCCGGGCCCAAACCAGCGCCAGGTTTGTTGCATTTTATAGTTCATCATTCAAGTTAATATTTATAGGCCACTAAATATTGTTCCACCTAAATTGATGCATTGGATTTTTCACTGCCAGGAATCCTATCGTGTCAAAAATCAACTGTCTAAAATTAGTGTTTGCAAGTAAGTTTTTATCTTTTTTATTTATTTCATTTAAAAAGAGATTTACATTTATAATTATTTAAGAATCGATTGCCGCTTCTGGCATTTTACGATAACTAAAATTTTGACCGCAACTATCCCTTTATGAATAATAATAGAAATTATACATTGCCCCTTATTTTGGTGACTTCATTATTTTTTTTATGGGGACTTGCGTACGGCCTTTTAGATGTTCTCAATAAGCACTTCCAGGAAACACTTAATATCACCAAGCAGCGGTCTACATTATTGCAGGCGGCATATTTCGGCGCTTATTTTCTCATTGCTTTACCAGCTGGTTATTTTATGCAAAAGTCCGGTTATAGAAAAGGGATTATTATTGGATTATTATTATATGCCACCGGAGCTATCCTTTTTTATCCTTCTGCACAAAATGAAAGCTTTCCTTTTTTTCTTTTGGCTTTGTTTGTTTTGGCGAGTGGCTTAACCTTCCTGGAAACCGCCGCCAATCCATATATTACGGTTCTTGGCAATCCTGCAACTTCTGAATTTCGCTTAAATCTTGCACAGAGTTTTAATGGTGTTGGGTCTTTTTTCGGGCCTATAATTGGTGGTGCGTTATTTTTTGGCAAAGCCAGCGAAGGAGCCTCTCAATTGGATACAGTGAAATATGTTTATATAGTGATTGCGGCCATCGTTTTGTTGGTAGCTTTTTTATTCTATAAAACGCCCATGCCTGAGGTGAAGGAAGAGGAACTTGTGATTAATGAAAATGAGCATGCAGGTAAAAAATTATTTGAGCATACTCATTTTGTTTGGGCAATCGTTGCGCAATTTTTTTATGTTGCGGCACAGGTGGGTATAGCGGCATTGTTTATAAATTATTGCACGGAAAAAAATGTGGGTATTGACAATGAAAGAGCTTCGTATTTACTTTCCGGCAGCCTTGTGTTGTTTACCATAGGAAGATTTGCAGGAACAGCATTGATGAAATTCATTACTCCTCACCGGCTATTGGCATTGTATTCCGTCCTTAATATTATTTTATGTTTTGCTGTCATCATGGTAGAGGGAATTATTTCGGTTTATTCACTTATGGCCATTTTCTTTTTTGAGTCTATCATGTTTCCAACGATTTTCGCACTAGGCGTAAAAAATCTTGGAGTATATACAAAGAAAGGCGCATCATATATTATTATGTCAATTGTTGGCGGAGCATTAATGCCTGTGGTTATGGGATCCCTGGCGCAAACTTACTCGACATCATTTTCATATATTATTCCTTTAGCTTGTTTTGTTGTGGTGTTTATATTTGCTGTATTTGGTTATAAAATAAAAACGCACATATGAGATATTGCTTCACACTCGATCTAAAAAATGACCCTGAGTTCATTCGTCAGTATGAGGAGCATCACAAAAAAGTATGGCCTGAGATTATAAGGTCTATAAAAGATGCTGGTATCGAAAATATGCAGATATACCGTTATGGCGCAAGACTATTTATGATAATGGAAGTAAATGAAAATTTCAGTTTTGAAAGGAAACAAAAGGATGATGATAATAACGTGAAAGTGCAGGAATGGGAGAAATTAATGTGGAAGTACCAGCAACCTTTGCCGGAAACGGTAAAAGGAGAGAAGTGGAAGATGATGGATAAGATTTTTGATCTTTCAGGATTTTGAAGTCATGATGATTAGCAATAACAGGATGCCTGGAATGAATTATTTTTCGACCGGAATAAATTTTTTAAAAATCATGTTTGAATTAAACGGGAAAAAGGCAGTTGTTACAGGAAGTGGTAGTGGAATTGGAAAAGCTGTAGCGTTGTTATTTGCAAAACAAGGAGCAGAAGTTCATATAATTGATGTAGATGAAAAGGCCTGCAATGCAACTGCAACGGAAATTAAGCTGGCAAATGGAAAAGCGTTTAGCCATAGTTGTGACGTAACCAATCAGCAACAGGTAAAGAAGGTATTTAATGAAATAGGGAAAGTTGATATTCTGGTAAACAGTGCCGGCGTGTCGCATATTGGTAATATAGAGAACACGACAGAAGCTGACCTTGACCGGTTATTTAATGTAAATGTAAAAGGAGTTTATAATTGCATGTATGCCGGTATATCTTTTATGAGGAAAAATAAAAGTGGTGTAATTCTCAACCTGGCTTCTATTGCAAATACAGTTGGGCTACAGGATCGTTTTGCATATTCAATGAGCAAGGGCGCAGTGTATGCCATGACGTTATCCGTTGCAAGAGACTATATTAAGGAGGGAATTCGCTGTAACTGTATTTCTCCGGCCAGAGTGCATACTCCGTTTGTGGATGACTTTCTCAGGAAGAATTATCCCGGCAAAGAAGAGGAGATGTTTGACAAATTATCCAAAGGACAACCTATTGGCAGGATGGCGATGCCGGAAGAAATTGCCAGCCTCGTTTTATTTCTATGCTCCGATGAAGCCTCATTTATTACAGGGAGTGATTACCCAATTGATGGAGGCTTTATCAAACTCAATAATTAAAAATTTACTTTTCCAAAAAAAATAAAATGAAACTAATACGATTTGGCGAAACCGGTAAAGAAAAAACGGGAGTAATTATTGATGATAATTATTATGACACTTCATCGTTTGGTGAAGATTATAACGAAAATTTTTTTGAGTCAGGCGGGCTAAGTCGTTTGCAAAAATTTGTTGAGTCCCATCGGGGGGAATTATCCGTCATTTCAGAAAACACAAGGTTAGGAAGCCCTGTGGCACGCCCTTCTAAAATTATTTGTATAGGCTTGAATTATGCTGACCATGCAAGGGAAACAAAAGCAAAAATTCCTGTAGAGCCAATTATTTTTTTTAAATCTACTACTGCCCTCGCGGGGCCATTTGATGATGTAATAATTCCAAGGAATTCCAAAAAAACTGACTGGGAAGTGGAACTCGCAGTCGTGATAGGTAAAAAGATTTTATATGCGGATGAGGCAGAGGCTATGGATGCAGTAGCGGGTTATTGTTTGCATAACGATTTGAGCGAGCGGGAATTTCAACTGGAAAAAAATGGCCAGTGGGTAAAAGGAAAAAGCTGCGATACGTTTGCACCACTTGGTCCTTTTATGGCTACACCAAATGAGATTACCGATGTAAATAAACT
This sequence comes from Chitinophagales bacterium, assembly GCA_038258875.1. GTDB lineage: Bacteria > Bacteroidota > Bacteroidia > Chitinophagales > Chitinophagaceae > Ginsengibacter. The sequence goes on along the minus strand of JBBSPK010000087.1, from coordinate 3,893 downwards.
GCGTTTATGGCTTACCGTTAATGACAAAATCATGCAGGATGGCAATACTTCCGATTTGATTTTTAAAATTCCTTTTCTTGTTTCCTATGTAAGTGGCTTTATGACTTTGCTTCCCGGTGATGTGATTTCAACAGGTACACCGGCAGGAGTTGGCCTGGGAATGAACCCTCCAATCTACTTAAAAGATGGTGATGTAATAGAATTGGGCATTGATGGATTGGGCAAGGCCAGGCAACGGGTAAAAGCATATTCAAAGAGTTGATGATACAGGCGGACGTTTCAAATTCTCTGTGGATTTCAGAAAATCTAAAGTCTTTTTTTCTTAACTTAATCCCTTTTCCAAATTTACCTGCGTAGCCGAAATATTGTAAATGACGACATCGGCCGTATGTAAAATTAATTTTAAATAAGAATTGGGTTCCGGAATTATTTGAAATCCTAATAAACATGGCATGAGCAAATTATTTACTTTAAAACATATTAAAGGTGATTTTTTTGGCGGAATAACTGCGGGTATTGTAGCGCTTCCCTTAGCGTTAGCCTTTGGTGTAAGTTCTGGTCTGGGGCCGGGCGCAGGTTTATATGGCGCTATTTTTTTAAGTTTTTTTGCTGCGCTTCTTGGTGGTACCAATACCCAGATTTCAGGGCCTACAGCTCCTATGACCGCAATATGCATGGTTCTTATCGGGGGTATTATAGCATCTAATGATGGCGACGTACAACGTGCGCTGCCAATAATTTTGAGTATTTTCTTACTTGTAGGAATTATTCAAATAATCCTGGGAGTTGCAGGGCTCGGCAAATACATCAAATATATTCCTTACCCCGTGGTATCGGGATTTATGACGGCCATTGGCGTTATTATCATTGCAACGCAGGTGATACCAACACTGGGTTATTATCCGAAAGAAGATAAAGAGTATGTGAGCAGGTTTGAGCCGGCTGCAGAAGAAGCTATCCTGAGTAATATTTTAAAGCAGGAAGCCGGCGAAAAAATGTTGATACTGGAAAACCTGAAAGAAACAGTGGCACGTGCTGAACAAATAACGGCTGAAGAAGTTCAGAAAGAATCCAGGTCACTCGCAGGTGAAAATTCTTCGGGCGTAGTAGGATCATTAAGCGTATTGCCCAGGGCCTTAAAAAATATTAACTGGTTGGAGTTTATTCTTGCGTGTGGAACGATAGTAATTGTTTATGGCTTTAAAAAAATAACGAAAAAAATTCCAAGCACATTGGTGGCACTTATTGTTATGTCGCTCATTGCATACTTCTTAAATTTGCCTTATAAGCCTATCGATGAAATACCATTGGGCTTACCAAAAGCATACCTGGAAATTTTTTCAGGCTTTAGTTTATCTCATTTAACCCCTTATGTTTTTACCGCCCTGTCCTTGGCATTTTTAGGAAGTATAGATACGCTGCTTACATCTGTTGTGGCGGATAACATGACCAAAACAAAACACAATCCTAACAAAGAATTAATGGGGCAGGGAATCGGAAATAGTATTGCGGCTTTTTTCGGAGGCTTGCCCGGAGCCGGTGCAACCATACGCACAGTGGTAAATATTACAGCGGGCGGCAAAACGAGATTATCCGGTATGATTTCGGCAATATTGGTGCTGGTAATTTTATTGGCTTTGGCACCTGTTGCATCTCGAATTCCTGCAGCAGTGCTCTCGGGGATTTTGATAACCGTGGGGATAGGCGTAATGGATTATAAGGGACTAAAAGCTATACCGGCAATGCCGCGGTCTGAAGTGGTTATAATGTTATTGGTTTTAGTTTTATCTGCACTATGGAATCTCGTATATGCAGTTGGCATTGGGTTAGTAATAGCCTCGTTAATGTTTATGAAAAAAATTGGTGACCTTACTGCAAAAGATTCGGAAATAAATACGTTAGCACAGGAAGTTGCATGGAGTGACGAATTTGATTTTCCTGAAAATTTGAAACAGGAAGTATTTATAAAACATGTTAACGGTCCTCTATTCTTTGGCTCAACGAGTGAATTTCAACAACTGGCAAAACAAATTCCTGCCACTGCTTCTGTAATAATTATCCGGTTGGGTAGAATGCCCTATATAGATCAGTCGGGTTTATATGCAATGGAAGATGTGTTAACCGGAATTATAAATGAAGGCAAGGAAGTGCTATTGGTGGGTCTCATGAATCAACCGAAGTACATGCTGGAAAAAATAAATATTATTCCTGAATTGGTACCCCTCGAAAGAGTATTCAAAAGCTACAAAGATTGCCTTCTGTGGATAAAAGAAAATGTGAGAGACACAATCAATTAAAGTTAGTGAAAAGAAAAAGATATAATCTGTCGAATGCAATATTTTACTCTTGACCTACGGCCGTGTATTCTAAAACTATTTTATCAGCTGCCTGAATTTTTTTAATTCCGAAATTTCCAATATTGAAAGCAATTCGTTGTTTTCATATTTCGATTGAATAAATAATACTCTTTTGTGTTGTGGATATTTCGCAAGAATTTCTTCAATTAATTTTCCGGCAGCTATATCTTTTTCAAATAAAGGGGCAGGCGGTGGCATTTCAGATTTGAACCTTGTGGGCATTCTCTTTATAATAGCTTCCAATGTGCCCAGCTTGCTTACATTTACATTTTCAATTTTAGATGCTTTACTATGCAATCCCTGTAGTTGCTTTTTACTCAGGCTTCCGCGTTGCTGGTATTGTTTATACAAGCTTATTACAAATGATGATATTGGAAAAGCAAGAATGCAATCTTCCAGTAAATCGTTAATAATATCAATTTTGGGTTTATTGCTTTTCATGTTTTTAATCTTGAAGGGACTCATAAATATAATATCTCAAACAACACAATTCTTCCTAACAAGTTTAAGATTTCTGCTATCCTTTACAGTTATTATATCAAAAAATCAGGGATTGATTTTTTGATATAATAAAAAATGCTGAATAGGGAGAAATTCCCCATCGTAAGAAAGCTTAAAACCGTTTGCAGCCATTTCTTTATTCATCTGCATAATACTCATTTTATGCAAAGGTTTTATAGGAATATTTGGGTCTTCGGCCCTGTATTCAAGCAATAAAATTTTACCGTTGCTTTTCAATGCCTTACTTATGTATTGCAGCATTTCCTTCGGATATTCCAATTCATGGTATACATCAATCATTATGGCAAGATCAATTGAATTTTCAGGCAGGTGCGGCGATTTTGCATCTCCCTTTACAACACTCACATTTGTAATTCCTAATTCTTTTTTCCTGTTTTCCAGGTAGTGGATCATTTGGTCCTGAATTTCGACTGCATATACTTTTCCCTGCGGTACCTTTTCTGCAATTTTGAAAGTATAATAACCGGTGCCCGCTCCGATATCTGCAACGACACTCGTGGGTAAGAGATCCATTTTTTCTATGGCAAGATTTGAATTCTCCTCTTTCTCACGCGTTTTCCTGTCGAGCCATGCAGCACCTTCTGCGCTCATTAATTCGGCAATTTCTCTTGAAATATATATTTTACCTGTGCCATCCGGAGACCGCTGCTTATATGTATAGGCAGTTTGAGGCTTAATGTAAGTTTTATGTGATTCGCTTGATGAATTGCATTTACCGAAGGAAAAGAAAATAAAAATTAAAATACATGCTACTGAAAGTTTCATAGAGTTGAAGATAAAATTAATCCTTCTTTATGTTTACATAATTTTCTAATGGGAGCTGTGAAATCATTTTGACTGGAGGTATCGGGATGTAAAAAATACCATAAAACAAAATAAAAAAGCCTCTTGTACCTGAGGCTTTGTGAACTGGCTGGGACTCGAACCCAGGACCCATACATTAAAAGTGTATTGCTCTACCAACTGAGCTACCAATTCTTTTTATATTTTTCCAGAACCCTCCCGATAAAAATC
>JBBSPK010000086.1:0-13218 GCA_038258875.1 Chitinophagales bacterium | reverse complement strand
AATCACGATTGCATATAGTAATGTTGGAATTAGAAATTTTAATTGTTCTGTTATCTAATAAAAAATATTTATTAGCGAACAGCGATATCATTCATTCAAGATCTGAATTTAAATTGCCCTCCTTTTCAATTTTAGGTATATCATTTATTTGCATGGTTAGTTTTATGGCCGAAGGTTGCGTGGCAGACTGGAGTGCGATCTATTTTAAAGAAATATTACTGGCACCGAAAGCAATGATAAGCCTGGGCTATGCAGGCTTTTCAGTTGCAATGACCTTTGGCAGGCTAAACGGCGATATGCTTATTACGAAATTGGGGAGTAAAAATGTAGTAGTATCCGGCGCATTGCTTGCGGCAGCGGGATTTCTGGTTGTGGTAACATCTCCGGTTATAATAGTTGCGATAGCGGGATATATTATCGTGGGCCTTGGCTGTTGTTGCATTGTGCCTGTTTTATTCCGGGCATCGGCAAATATTCCGGGAGTAAGTACGGTGGCAGGATTTGCGATGGTGACCACCGGTGGCCTTATTGGTTTTCTTACCGGTCCTTCTGTTATTGGTTTTATTTCTGAAAAATCAAATCTTTCGAAGGGACTGTCGCTGCTAATTCTTATGAGTTTATTGTCAGCGTTTGTTGCCTGGCGTAATCCCTTTATTTTAAATGTAAAAAAACCTGGAAAAGTTTCGATCCCGTTTGATGAACAAATTTATTGACAACAACTTTCATTTGTTTTTGCGATTGCATGTTTAGCAAAAAATACCTATTTCACTAACACACTCCTGTTTTGTGAAGACAGAAAATAATTTGACTGCCGGAATTCATAAGCACTTAATTTCACGCCGTTAATTTTTTTGATGAAGAGCAAAAAATTTTATTAATAATGGAACCTGATAAAAAGCCCGGATTATTTCTTATTCTCATTGCGTTCGCGTCAGTGTATATCGTTTGGGGTACTACCTATGTGGCAATTGTTATAGGGCTTGAAACAATTCCACCTTTTATCATGGCTGCCTTTCGTTTTATTATTGCAGGTGGTGTTTTGCTGGTGGTTGCAATGGCAAGGGGCGAAAATATTTGGGTACCCGGTATTTATAAAAATATGTTGCTGGGTATTGTGATATTAACCGGCGGGCAAGGACTGTTATTCTGGGCCGAACAATATATTTCATCAGGATATGCAGCCATCCTCGTTTCTGCTTTACCGTTATGGTATGTGTTACTTGACAGGAAAAATTGGAACGTTTATTTTAAAAATAAATTAATTCTCACAGGTCTTATTCTTGGTTTCGTTGGCATACTCATTTTATTTAAAAATTACATTGGGCTTTCAGGCACTGAAGGTATTTTACAGCTCTTTGGATTACTGGCTGTAATTATTGCATGCATCTGTTGGGCAGCAGGCACCTTATATTACAAAAACAATATGAATCAAAACTCAATGTTCCTAAATCTTGGCTGGCAGTTAATAGGAGGTTTCCTGTCAAGCCTGGCTATTGGTTTATTAAGCAATGAGTTTAAAAGTTTTTCTTTATCAGAAGTAAGCATGAATTCATGGCTGGCAACCGTTTACCTGGCGGTGGCAGGTTCATTGATAGCCTTCATTGCTTTTAGCTGGCTCATGACCGTAAGGCCACCGGCTGTTGTGGGAACCTATGCCTATGTAAACCCTGTGATAGCTGTATTACTTGGATGGCTTATCGCCAATGAAACGATTACGGTTCTGCAAATTACAGGCATGGTCATTATTTTATTTTCAGCATTCCTGGTAAACAGCCCGAAGTATATGTCATCGGGAAAACGGCGTCGGCAAAAAATAATCGCTGAGGATATTTAGTAGATAAAACGGTCTGTAAAAAGCCTTTTTTCGCCCGGAATCAATACATAAAAATCCGTTCGTTTATGAAGGACTTTTTTACTTTAATGAAATCAATAAAATTATTTTTTTACCACAAGGGTTTTCGACCAGCGATCGTGCCATGGATGGCCATCTAATGCACTGAAAGGTTCAAAGGGAACCATCCTTGAAAGGCTTCTCACCAATGCATCATTCCAGGTAAAAGGGCTTGCATCTTCTCTTATAGCGACACTCCCGGTGATTATTTTTCCGATTGTTCTTCCACCGGTAAGGCCCTCCATAAATGTGAAGTAAGTAAAATACACGATGTAACTAAACATGATTGCTACAAATTGGTTCTCCAATGGCAGCACTGATGCAAACGCATAGGCTGAGCCAAATGAAAGAGCATAAAAAACTACCAGGTCAAGAAGATAATTTACAAAACGGGTTCCGGTACTTACCGATTCGTAATTTAATTCGTAGTGAATATCACCAAGTAAATCAGGTTGCATTTCCATAGAGTATTTTTATATATTAAAATTTAAACGCCGATAATGAAAGTATATTGCTGATAAGTTATTCCCAGATGTCTCCCGGCTATAACAAAAATATTTTGAAACTTTCATTTGCTATCTTGCAGTAACAATTTCTTACAATAATTTTTTATGAAGAAAATAATTGCCATTTTGCTTTGCTATTTATTTTCATGTACGCAAAATAATAAACCTTCGGGTGGTTCAAGTACACAAGCCGATACCGCAAAAGTACCAGGCGCAACAAACGAGGCTTTAAAAAAAGATATAAAGGCAGGCGCCGTGTTACCTTCCGACAGCCTTGATCCCGGGACAACAACGGCAGAGCAGTGGAGAATCTCAGGATTTGATAAGCCGGATGAATTTAAAACGTTTTTTAAAAAATTTAAAGAATGGGTTGCTTCTGATAATATAGATAGCATTACGGCACACATCAGGTTTCCTTTGAGAAACTGTAAATCTGCTGATGTATTTAAGAAAAATTATTCAACCTATTTTAATGACCTGGTAAAGACTTCTGTCGCGGGGCAAAACCCCGATAAGTTTTTTGCAAATTATAATGGAGCAATGACAGGCAATGGTGAATTATGGTTTAATGAAATAAAGGGGAAGTATTATGTTATTGCCATCAATAATAAACCGTAATAACCGGCATCATAATTTTTTATTCGTCGTCTTTCGCAACGCCATATAAATTATACAAGCGCTTTACTGATTAACAAAAACTTATCATTAGGCCATTAATCTATTGAGCCATTTTTATTTCTCATAATACAGAACGGCTTTAAAATCCGCTTCGCCAACAATTATGAAAAATAAAATTTTACTATTCATTTCTTTAATTATTTCATCAGCTTCATTTGCCCAGGTAAAGACATCTTTAGGTGTAAGAGGTGGTATCTTATCATCGGGTTTCAGGGGCAACACCGTAAACAGTTTAAATAATTTACTTGACTTTACTAATGGCAACGTTACCACTTCGGATCATACCGGTTTCTTTGGGGGTGTTTATGCGAATGTGCCTGTTGGTAATATAATTTCTGTAGAACCCGGTTTGTATTATTCCGAAAAAGGTTATGATATGACCGGCTCGCTCAATGTAAAAGGCCTGGATTTTCTTGGCGCCAATGCAAAAGCAAAATTACAAATGCAATACATTGATATACCTGTGTTGCTTAAAGCAAATCTTGGAGGCTTGCAGGTTTTTGCAGGGCCACAATTTTCTTATTTGTCGAAAGCCAATTTGCACACAACTGCAGGTGCATTGGGCATAAATATTTTAAACAGTACAATGGATGCTACCAATCAATTTAATCGTTGGGATGCGGGTGTAACCGCAGGCATCGGTTACCAGTTTACCAATGGTATAAATATTACGGCATCCTATGATTATGGTTTAACGAAATTAGACGCCAATAAAAGTACGGATACCTACAGTCATGCAATTAAGTTAGGAGTTGGAATTAGTTTTTAAAATGACCTGTTGGTTATAGGTAAATGCCCGGTTATTCGCCGGGTATTTTGTTAATAAAAAATAGTAGTTTCAATCCTCATTTTTAAAACTCAATGGTATGAAAATATTTATTCCCTTTTTTGCTATTGCACTTTTTATTATTTTTTGTAGCGCATCAGGCCACAATTCGGATGAGTGGATTTCTTTATTTGATGGCAAATCCCTTGATGGCTGGAAAGTGGGCGCCAATGCTGAAACTTTTAAAGTGGAAGACGGTAAAATTGTAGTTAATGGTGAAACTGCTCACTTGTTTTATGATGGTGATGTGCAATCACATAATTTTAAGAATTTTGAATTTAAGGCAGATGTGATGACAATGCGGGGATCGAATTCGGGAATATATTTTCATACGGAATACCAGGAAAACGGGTGGCCTGCAAAAGGCTACGAGGTACAGGTAAATAACTCCCACACTGACTGGAGAAGAACAGGAAGTTTATACGCTGTTGAAGATGTGAAAGAAGTTTTTGTAAAAGACAATGAATGGTTTACTGAATATATTAAAGTGCAGGGAAAAAGAGTAATCATAAAACTAAACGATAAAACTGTAGTTGATTATACCGAACCTGAAAATATTGAACGGCCTGACATGGCCGGCCGTAAAATTTCAAGTGGGACTTTTGCCTTGCAGGGCCATGACCCCAAGAGTATGGTTTTCTTTAAAAACATAATGGTAAAGCCATTGCCGGAATAGAGGCTGCAATAAAAAAGGTGATACCCATTACGGCTATCACCTTCAAGAGTAACAATTTTCCTTAGCTGATACTTATTTCGTGTGCAACTGATTCCTTACCTGGTATAACGGGCAGGCTTACCTGCAATACCCCATCCACATATTCTGCAGAAATATTTCCTGTGTCAATGGATTCATCAAGGGTAAAGGTTCTCTCAAAACCACCACGGCTGTATTCCCTTTTCACCCACTCGGGTCTTGGGAATCCTTCCGGCGGTGTGTAACTAATAATAAGCTCTGTGCCTTTTACATCAAGCTTAAAATTTTCCCGGATGCGGCCGGGAGCAAATACCAGCATTTCATAAGAATTTCCTGTTTTGAAAATGTTTACTGCAGCGCGCTGCATTGAACGAATTGACAGGTGCCGGTGCCTGTCTCCGTGGTTGCCTTTTGCGGCATGTGACTGATTGTAGTACATTGTCTTTGTTTTTAGTGAACAATACAGAGATAGACGAATGAGGCGGAAAAATGTTTTAAACTGCTATGAGCAGTGAGCTATGAGCTGATTGGTCAATGCTCACCGCTGATTGCTGATTGCTGATTGCTGATAGCTGATAGCTGATAGCTGATAGCTTTTTTCTTCCCACCTTTAAAATAAAATGATTTGTTGTTCGTCTACCTCAATACATGGATGATGCGCTTAACATAACAACACAAATGGCGGTCGATCGCAGCAATAATATTACCCAAACGATTAAAGAATACAGCAGGCGATTGCTGGGGTTTATTAAACAACGTGTATCCGGCAATGAAGATGCTGAAGATATTCTGCAGGATGTCTTTTACCAGTTTGCCGGAAGCACCGAGCCAATAGAACAGGTAGGAAGCTGGCTATTTACGGTAGCACGAAATAAAATCACAGACCGCTACCGCAAACATAAATTACCATTGGCTGATGATATTTTTGGCGTAACAGAAGCAGATGATGAAAGTTTTGACTGGAAGGAAATACTGCTTGCCGCTAATACAAATCCTGAAACAGAATACCTGCGAAATTTATTCTGGGAAGAATTGCAGTTTGCCCTTGATGAATTGCCGGCAGAACAACGGGAGGTATTTGTACAAAATGAAATTGAGGGAATTGCTTTTAAAGAAATTGCAGCACAAACAGGAGTAAGTGTGGCCACATTGATAAGCCGTAAGCGCTACGCTGTGTTGCATTTAAGGGAGCGCCTCCTTGTTTTAAAAAATGAATTACTAAATTATTAATACCCCGGATTCAAGCGGGCATTATAAAAAAATTAAAAATTAGTACAATGAAAAAGTTTTGGTTTAAAAAAGGATTAATGTTTTTCCTGCTTTTTATTGTAGCCGTATTAGTGTTCGGCGCAATAGTAATGGTACTGTGGAATACAATATTGCCGGGAGTATTAGGAGTAAAAGCCATTACGTTTGTACAGGCGCTCGGCATACTTTTATTGAGCAAAATATTATTTGGCGGCTTAGGGCGCAGAGGCGGGTGGCAGGGAGGAAGACATAATCAATGGAGACATAATATGAAAGAAAAATGGGGCAATATGACCCCGGAAGAAAGAGAAAAATTTAAGGCGGAATGGAAGAATCGTTGCGGTGGAAGATGGAACAGGCAAAACCAGGAGCAAAGTACAGCGGGGGCAATGTCAGAATAGCCACGCCCCTAATAATGGACCCTTCTTTGGATCCCTGCGATGCAGGGATTTTTTTTTTGACCATTTTAAAATCAATGATCATTATCTTCAACATTCAATTTGTAAAATTTAAAGAATGAAAAAAATATTTGTGTTTGTTCTTCTTTTATTTCAATATACTTCATACGCACAAACATTACCGGATAGTTATACCGATGGAAAATATGTAACAGTTAATGGTGCAAAATTATACGTGGTAGTTGTTGGTAAAGGTGACCCGTTAATTATTATTCCCGGAGGACCGGGTGGCGCCCATCCTGGTTATCGTTCATTTGATTCACTGGCAAAGGATAACCAAATCATTTTTTATGATGCCTTTGGCAGGGGCAAAAGTGACACGGCAAAAGATGTAAAAGAGTATTCGCTCGCGCGCGATATTGAAGACGTGGAAGGTCTTCGTATTGCTTTACATTTTGATAAGTTAAATGTGCTTGGCCATTCTTATGGCGGGGTTGTAGCGCAGGGCTATGCGATAAAATACCCGGCGCATGTAAATCATTTGATTCTTGCGAATACATTTCACAGTTTTATTATGTGGCAGGCAAATGATGATAACAGCAATCATGAAATTAAAACCAACTACCCCGAAGTTTGGGATTCACTAATGATGATACGTGAGCAGGGCGCCGTTTCCAGTGATGCAAAACACCAGCAATTATATAGCAAAGTACCATACGGTTTTCTATATGCCTATAATCCGAATAATTTTATCAGCCGTGGGAAAAAGCCTTATCCCAATTCTTTTAATTCAAAATTATATTACGAGATGGTAGGCAGGGATGGTGACTTTATTGTAGGCAGTGACATTGGCACATTTGATTACAGGAAAGATTTGAAAAATCTCACTATGCCGGTGCTTATTTATGGTGGTCGTTATGATCGGGTAGCCGTCCCCGCTATGATGGTAAAATTTAAAGAGTATTGCCCGCAGGCGCAGTTTATGATTTTTGAAAAGTCGGGACATAATCCGCAGGTGGAAGAACCGGAAAAGTTATTTCCTGTAATAGAAAAATTTTTACATGGGTAGGTTTATTATTTTACAAGCCGCTAAAAAGGTTTAACAGGAATATTTTTTTCTTTTTCCTTAGGAGTGTTTATAGCATGATATATAAAACTACTTACTTACCCTTTAAGCGATATTTTTTATTCACCTTGGGATTGTTGAAATATTCATCAAGCTCTTTGCTGTCGGTATCATCTTCAACCACCGGAACGTCAATGAGCTGCAACTGTACCTGGGTAAGCTCCTGCCTGAGTCGTTGCGTTTTTTTTATGATGTCATTATCTTTGTCACCTACCAATGAGTTATCGGTCAGAAGGTATTGCAACCTTTTAATATCGGTTCTCACAAGCGAGGCTGAATTTTGTTCATAATTTTTTGACGGAGCTACAGCTTCTTTTACAGGCACCAGTGCCACACCTACACTCGGTAGTATCTTGCCCGTTGTTTGCTCACCTTGCCCGGGTAATGATGAAAAAATTGTTCCTCCCAATGCCGTCGATGCCGATGTGAGATCAAAAGTTGTTCGGGTATTTTTTGTATGTTTTATTTTTTGATCCAGAATCCTGAAGGTACTTTTCAACTGGACAATATAGGTCTCAATATCTTTTACCATTTTATTATACTCCATTACCCGAACGGGATAATTAATATTTTGCTTTACTGAAATTTTTACTTCTGCGGTATCATGATTAAAAAACTTGTCGACTCCAATAAATTTTATATTCAATAATTTTTTAGTAATGTTTTCATCGTCTTTGATAAAATCGTACGGCGCTACCCATGTAAAATCATCACCACAGTGCGCCAGGGATGTAATTGAGCGTATGGGGAAATTAGAGAAGTAGGTAATGGATTCTATAGGAAAACTTCCTTCTTCGCACTGGAGCCTGAAATTTAATGTATCTCCTTCATCAATTGTAAGATCGCTGCTAACTGTTGGTTTTATTTTTGAAGGAATAATTTCCGTATTGTAAAAAACAAGTGTAAAAAAAGTGTCAACATTATCTTTCGGATCATTAAGATTTTGTATGCCAAGCTTTACTTTGTATTCACTATCGTATTTAAGTTTTCCTGAAAGGAAAAAAGATTTATCAGCCTTAAAATGCAATATCCCATCATCCTTATTTATTTGCAGCCCAACAGGCGAATTCCTTAAATACCAATAATACTGCGTGGGGTCTTTATTAATTTCAAAATGATAATTCAATGTAGAATCAACATGCAGCGTAAAATAAGGGGTGAAATTTCTTATACGCAAAAGGGTATCTTCTTTTTTTATAAAACCTGTGTCTGTTACTTCCTGGCTAATTGCGTGAACAGAAGAAAGAAAAAAAGAAAACACTAAAAAAAAACGTACAGATATTGTGACCAAAGAGTTTTTCAACATGCCCGCAAAAATATAAAAACTAAGTTTAATGACTCCTAAAGAAATAATGCCTACTGTTTCTTACCTTCATAATAATTGCACTGCTGCAACGATCCCAGCCGGAAGCGAAATGGAATTTTTGTAGCATTTTCCAACACCAGTTCTTTCCTGCAAAAAAAACCATAAGTGCAGGTAGAAAAATCAGCAGGTATAATTTTTTGCACATGCCGAAAAAATGTTTCAGGATACTGGCGCAACGTAAAATCAACTAAAGAATCGGGGGCATTAGATTTCCCCTTTAGGAAAAAAACAGTATTATTCAGCGTAGGATATATAAGGTTTTGTGCGCCTGCAAATTGACAACTGAGTGTTAAAAAGAAAAGCAAACCACAAATTTTATTCCAACTTATCATATCATTACACTTGAGTGTGTAAATTTACAACTTTAAAAAAGAGAAAAGTTAATGTCTTTAAGCCAGCGTTTACAACAAAAGCTATTACAAAAATTATCTCCCCAGCAGATTCAGTTAATGAAGTTGCTGCAGGTACCTACGGCTCATTTGGAAGAAAGGATCAAGGAAGAACTGGAGGAAAACCCTGCATTGGAAACATCTGAGGATGGCTATGACGAAAATTTTGACCAGCCTAAAGATGATTTTGAAGCCCCGGAAGATGATTTTGAAAAGGATGGGAGTGAGGACGATTATGATAAAATAGACATAAGTGAATACGTAAATGACAGTGACGATGAACCAGGCGACTATAAATTACGGGATGATAATTATGGCGACCCTGAGGAAACAAAAACAATTGCGCATAAAGTAGAAACATCTTTCTACGATACTCTCAAAACGCAGCTATTAATGTTGAACCTTGATGAACGTCAGAAAAAAATTGCAGAACAGATTATAGGAAGTATCGATGATGATGGATACCTCAGAAGAGAAATCGCTGCGATTGCTGATGACCTCGCCTTCAGGCAAAATATTAGCAGTACCGAAAAAGAAATTGAAGAGATTATAAGGCTTATACAGCAATTTGATCCACCCGGGGTGGCAGCGAGAGATCTTCGTGAATGCCTGTTATTACAATTGAAGCGAAGGGAGAATCATGGAAAATCTGTGAAAACCGCCATCGATGTAATAGAAAATTATTTTGAAGAATTTACCAAGAAGCATTATGAGAAAATCCAGCGTGGATTAAATCTCGATGATGACGGAATAAAAGATGTAATCAATCAAATCATCAAACTTAATCCAAAGCCCGGCGGCCAGGTTGGTGAAACCAATAAATTGCAAAGCTATGTTATTCCCGATTTTTTTGTTTTGAATAATAACGGGAAACTCGAAGTTACCCTCAACTCAAAAAATGCTCCTGATCTGCGCATCAGTGAAGGATACAGGGATATGCTAAAAGACTATGACCGCGGTTCAAAAAAAGATAAGCGACAAAAAGAAGCCGTTCTTTTTATCAAACAAAAAATTGATTCTGCAAAATGGTTTATTGATGCTATAAAGCAAAGACAGCACACACTGTTAAGTACGATGCAAACGATTATGGAATACCAGAAGGGCTTTTTTCTTACAGGTGACGATACCGATTTACGGCCAATGATTTTAAAAGATATAGCGGAAAGGACCAACCTCGATATTTCCACCGTAAGCAGGGTAGCTAACAGTAAATTTGTACAGACGGAATTTGGCACTTACCGCCTGAAATTTTTCTTTAGTGAAAGCCTGGTTACCGATAGTGGCGAAGAAGTAAGCACAAGGGAGGTCAAAAAAATATTAAACGATTTGATTGATGATGAAAACAAGCAGCATCCTTTGAGTGACGAGAAACTGACTGAATTGTTGCAGGAGAAAGGTTATAATATTGCCCGCCGTACTGTTGCCAAATATCGTGAGCAACTTAATATTCCCGTTGCACGATTAAGAAAAGAATTGTAGTTGGAAAAGAACTTTATGCATACGAACCAGGTTACTGACAATACTGAAAAGCGTTATTCACCTGCCCTAAAAATACCAGCATATCTGCTTTCATATATTTTTCATCCACTGTTTATTCCTGTTATAGCGACGTGGTTCCTGGCCTTTGTGCACCAGGGTTATTTTACAGGTATTACGCCGCAGGAAAAATTATTTATCTTAATAAGGGTGGCTATAAATACTGTATTTTATCCGGCCTTCGCCATATTATTATTCAAGGGCGTGGGATTTATTCACAGCATTTATTTGAAAAGCCAAAGAGAAAGAATACTCCCTTATATAGCCGCAAACATCTTTTATTTCTGGATGTATTTAGTTTTCAGGAATCAGCCAGCTGTTCCTTCCATGCTTACTTCGTTTATCTTCGGAATTTTTCTTTCATCGTCTGTTGCTTTACTTGCCAACATTTATTTTAAAATAAGCATGCATGCATTGGGCGCCGGAGCTTTTGCGGGATTAATGCTTGTAATAATTTTTACCGGCTTCCCCTACAATATTTTTTTACCTTCTATGCTGATCTTTTTAATATCAGGGTGTGTGTGTACCTCGAGAATGATCATAAGCGATCATACGCCTTTTGACATTTATACAGGAATCTTTTTCGGGATTATATGCCAGTTTATTGCTGCCTTGATTATTCTTAACTAATATATTTATTCGGTGAATTTTCTTTCTACCTTATTTTTAATAGCAGGTACCGTTTTAAGGTATGCATAAATCGCTTTTACTTCATTATCGGTAAGATTTAGATAAGGAATCATCGGATATCTTAAGGCAGGTTGCCCGTTAGGAACAACTCCTGTTTTTACCGCTTTCACAAAATCTTCTTCTGACCAATCGTCAATGCCGGTTTCTTTATCAGGAGTAATATTTAAGGTTGTTATTTCTGAACCATCTAACTGGTACATTTTATTTCCGCCTCCAAAGTATCCCACAGATTTTTCTGGAATATCATAGTTATTTTTAGCAAAATCTTTTGAATGGCAGGCATAACATTCAAATTGGTAAAGTGTAATGTACTTACCCCATGTAATCTGATTTGTTGTATCAGGCAAGGGTATTACTTTTTCAGGATAATCAAAAGGTTTGAATGCTTTGATAGTTACTAAAAATTTAGTGAGAAAAGATTGCTGCGTTTTCGGGGCCCTTGTATTGTCCGGCTGCACATATTTATCATCGGAGCGTAAATAGGCAATAATAGAATACAAATCTTCATCAGCAATATGAGCAAGCTTAGGCATGTATGGAGGCACATATTCTCCATCTGGTTTAATTCCCGTTCTGATAAAATAGATGAGTTCACCATCTGTTATATTCCCTATTCCTGCAATTGGATCTTTTGTAATGTTTGCTGAATGTATTTCACCAAATTGTGGAGCTTCACTTAACAGCCTTCCTGTAAATTTTCCCGTTTGGTCGTTGTAATGGCAACTTCGGCAAAGCATAGAAGCTAGTTTCCCTCCATTCTCAATTCTCTCAGGGGTAGCCTGCACATGAATATCAATTTTGCGGGCTTCGTATTTTGGCATTGACCTGAATTTTACAAAAAGGGCAAATACCCCCACCAAAACAATTACTATGATTACCAACAGAAGAAGTACTTTAAAAAGTTTTCTCATCAGAATTTAGTTTAAAAATTCTAAAGTAATAAACTTGCGGTGTAAATCCAAGAACAAACTAAGCCGGTGCAGGAAAGATCATGGAAAAAAATTAACTATTGATTTATGGAAGGATCAAATTCAAACAAATTTCCCGGGTCGCCTTTTTTCCCTTCAGAACTAATGTATAATTTACCTTCGGGTGAAAAACAGATTCCTTCGGGCTGTGGCATTAGATCTTTATCAATGAATTGAAAAGATTTGAGAACACCATCACGCGAATAAACAGCCATGCATTTGTTATCCTTTGTCGATAGCAAATAAATTTCATGAGTTAAGGGATGAATTGCAATAGCCGAGGGATTAAATTCTAATTTTTCATCTGCAACTTTTTCGAAATCTTTTTTATGAATCAACAGGAAGGGTTTATCATCTAATTTATTTTGCGTCAAATCGAATTGATAGACTGCCCTTGTAGATTTTTTTTCATCCTTTATACCACTTTCATCTTTACATGCAATGAGCAATTTTTGTGTAACTGGATCATAACACAAACCTTCAGTATTGTTTTCTTTATGTAAAAAAGTTTCAAACTTTTCAACCTGTGGTTTTGACTGCCAGTCACTGATTTTAAATATAACCCCATGACTCCATAATGCATAAACGATACTATTCACGTAGGTTACATCTTCAATATCAACCTTATCCTTATCATCTTCCGCGAAGGGAATTGCTTTTTCAAGCGTTATACTTTTTTCATCAATTCGTACCAGGTATAAATTTGGATGAAGATCTTCAATCAAAATCAGGTGATTTGAATCAACCCATGTATTACCTGACACTTCAACCAGTTGACCAGGAAGTTTCCAGGTATGATTGGGTTCTTTTAAATTGTAATTAATGGTCTTTGATACTTCCGTAACATGCGAAGAATCCTGAGACATTGACCCGGCTACTTTAACTATAACCGGATTGTTTTT
>JBBSPK010000085.1:0-13228 GCA_038258875.1 Chitinophagales bacterium | reverse complement strand
TTATCAACCTGGTAATTAATTTTAAGCGTTCTGAGTGTATCAAAGCCATAATTTACTATCGTTACTTCAGGCACAAAATCAGGGGAGCACAAGGTTCCAAAGGGTTTGTTTATTGATAACACCCCGGCGTTAGCTTGCTTGGTACTTACTTTTGAAATTGCAAAATTGTCAACATAAATGTTGTTGCCAAAATCATTAATTGCCTTTATACCAATTAAAATTGATGAAGCATTTATATCGCAGGTAGAAAGGCCTACACTTTCGTTGCGCCACTGAGAAGCAGTTGGAACGAACGAGTTGCCGGATAAAACTCCACCGGTGGTTGAAAGCCCCGGGCCACCTCTACTATAAGATGTAGGAAGCCATGTTACACCACAATCGGTTGAATAAACAATCTGTAAAGAATCGTTATAGATAGCAGCATATTGTGCATAGGCTACATCAAAACTTATAGTAATAGAATCAACATTGTCCAGGGAAATTTTCGGTGTTTTCAAAATGTCAACCGCTCCGTTAGTGGTATAATTATAAGCATTTAACAGCATGGACGCGGCACCACTTTTACTGGCATCGGTAGTTCTTTCCCACGTGAGCCCGCCATCAGGATTAAATAGTGCCCAGCCTCCCGGAGGGGGAAATGTGGTGCTTTCAAAACCTTCGACATTGGGAAGTGCAAGTTCCTGCAGAACAGAAAACGTAACGCTTGTTGTATCGTTTGAAGTTCTTTGATCAGTTATTCCATTCGGTTCAAAAACATATGCCTGCAAAACATGATCCCCGGGGGAGGGATTTAATGGTAAATCAATGGACAGATTTTGAGAATTATACAAAGGAATATCTAAGCCATCGAATGATTGGGTACCCACATTCAGCCCGTCTAATATTAACCCTACTTTTATTGAGTTCAAATTATTTGTACCAACATTCTTTACGGTTACAGAAGGATTAATTGGCAGGATGCAATAAGGAGCCGCGCCATTCGGTTCAATAATATCCGACAGTGTAACGTCTGTATTAAAAGTAAAAAATGAAACCTCTGCCCACCAAACCCCATACTTTGAATCGTTATCAGCCGCAGATGCTCTCTGCTCCGCATATTGCTGAATAGTCCATAAATTACCTGTTACAGGATCAACTGCTGAATGACTGTAATCGCCCCATCTTGCCCTTCCACTTCCATAATCTTTCCAATAAGTGCTTATGCCTCCTTTAAAGATATATTCATCATCAGTATTGTTTATTGCCGTTGACGATGTACGAGTACTATAAGCGGCGTTTACCCTTGTTGAAGGAGATGAAACCGTATAACCAATAATTACATTTTCCGCAGGATTAACTGCAATGGTTGGATAGTATCTCGATACCAATCCTGCAGGATCATCTATTCTGCCTCGCTGTAAAACAGCGCCGCCAACTGATAGTTGCCACCACTGAACCGCTGTATGATCAGGTGTAGCGGCAGGCAAGCCTATATGATGCGCACACCATATTTTACCATTCACCAGTTGTGCCGAACTTATCCGTGCATCGTTTACAGCAATCTTTCTCGTTTCATCTAATTGAGGAGCAAGGTTACCTAATGCAGAGCCTGACCATGCTGATCCACCTGAAGGAAATACCGCTGCGGCAGTATTCCAGGCAAGGGTAGGTATATCGCCTGTAATGGTGCTTAACCTGATTGCTGAACTGGAACCACTCCAGTTTTGTACAATATAAAATTCGGTAGCAGGAGTTGCAAGACCCAATGCGGTTACCGGACAGGGAACGTCACCATCTGCAGCAGTTTTTTCTATTGTTTGGGCATTTGTACCAAAGTCAATAGTGTTACCTGCGGCAAGGTTTGTTTTATCAAAACAAAATAAAATGGGCCCGGTGAAACTATTTCCGCCGGGAAATTTTCGTCCGGAGATAACCAGGATCTTGTTATCAAACCCAAGATAGGGATGATCAAGCAACAACTCTCCGTCTGCAGAGGTGGGAGTAAAACTATACCTGAACCATGCGCCTGCAGGATCTGCAGTTTGTGTTACCGCAATAAATACTTTATTGGGGTTGGATGTTGATATGCCGCTTACCCAATACCTGTTAAGGTATGGATCAAATTGCATGTAAGGATCACTCATGCCTGCCGTGTTGAAAAAGGTTGCAAAGGTTACTTTGCTTAAGACTGCGCCTCCATTTTTTGCATGAACAATTATAAAATCATTTGTTGCCGTAACTACATTATTTACTCCTACTGCACCATGTGTATCAGGAGGAATGGATTGCAATGGATCAACATGTCCTAAAAACCCTTGTAACGGCTGGGGCGAAGGGAGGTCAATAGTATTGGGCGAAGAAGGGACGACACTGCTTTGTCTCAAAATTTTTGCCCCGGCAGGAAAAGGCCGGTCGCTTTGAAGATAACGCCATCCGCCATCAATTTCTTTCTCTTCATGTTGCCGGTAAGTTTGGGTTGCTTCGCGCTTTGCCAGCTCAGTAAAATTAAAAGACTCTGCTATTAGTTTTTGAGAATAGGTTTTAGAAATAATTACCGAACAAACGAAGAATAAAAAAACACGCTGAATGGTGCCCAAGGTAAATTTTTTCAATGCAGTTAATTTAGTTTAAGTAAATCTTGATCTACAGCAAATATTTATAGTTCTGTACGCTAAATTATGGTTTTTTTCAACCCGAAACTAAACTGTTTCTGATTTCACTAATTCACTTATCTTTCGAAATTATTATCAAATAACAAGTAGTAAAAACTATTATTCATTAACGGGATTATTTAAGGTAAAGTTGCCGGAATAGCAAGTTATATTAGAATCTTATCAGGGAATAAAAATCAAACTAATTTATACAAATTGAATTTTAAATCGCATTGAAAATATAAATGGGAAAAACCCCAACGTTGTGTTTTCAGCATTAATTATTAAAAATGCCTGGTATAAAATTTCGCCTTATTGTAATGAACTTTTTTGAGTTCTTTATTTGGGGCTCCTGGCTAATTTCTCTCGGCGGTTATATGTTCAGCACGCTTCATGCGACGGGCGGCCAGATAGGCGCTACCTATGGAACAATGGGAATTGCGTCATTATTTATGCCTGCACTTCTTGGAATTGTTGCGGACAGATGGCTAAATGCAGAACGGGTTTTAGGCCTGTGTCATCTTATAGGAGCAGTATTATTGATTTGGGCTTCGAAAGTAGATGACGCTAATGCGATGTACTGGGTCATGTTTTTTAATTCGTTGGTTTTTATGCCAACCATTGCACTTAACAATACAGTTTCTTACATAGTTTTAGAAAATAAAGGGTTCGACATCGTAAAAGATTTTCCACCTATAAGAGTGTGGGGAACCGTAGGATTTATTTGTGCTATGTGGATGGTCGATATCTGTAACTGGACTCAGTCCCCCATCCAGTTTATTGTTAGTGCTTCAGCATCTTTATTTATGGGTATCTATTGTTTTACTATGCCAGCATGCAGGCCGACAAAAATTGCAGGGCGAATTTCCTGGGTATCCTCATTCGGTTTAGATGCTTTTGTTTTATTTAAAAAGAAGAAGATGGTAATCTTCTTCTTGTATGCAATGTTGCTCGGCGCTGCATTGCAAATAACCAATGCATTTGGTAAACCATTTTTAGATGATTTCGGAAGCATAGCAAAATACAAAGGGACATTTGCTGTGTCACACCCTAACGTGCTTATTTCAATCTCTCAGATATCAGAAACATTATTCATTCTCGCTATTCCATTTTTCTTACGAAGGTTTGGTATAAAAAAAGTAATGCTGATCAGCATGTTTGCATGGTTTTTTCGTTTTGGATTATTTGGAATTGGTAATCCCGGGGATTTATTATTCCTTCTCGTTTTGTCAATGATAATTTATGGAATGGCATTTGACTTCTTTAATATTTCAGGTTCTTTATTCGTTGAAAAAGAAGCGGACATAAAAATAAGAGCAAGCGCCCAGGGACTCTTTATGTTAATGACAAATGGACTTGGTGCGTTCCTTGGCGGTGAGTTGAGTGGAATGGTCGTAGATCATTTTACAACAAATGGCGTAAAAGACTGGCAAAGTATATGGTTTACTTTTGCCGGCTATGCATTAGTGTTAGGCGTTACTTTCCCATTTATATTTAAATACAGGCACGATCCCAATGCCATTCAAAGTATACATACCGAGCCACAATTACTAACAGAAAAATAATTATTGCCCCGCGTGTAAAACTCCAATTTGGTAATTCAAACTATTTTATTTTACCTTTGTTAACTATTTGGTTAAACTATATGGGCAAAGTAAAAATAGAAAAATCTACAGAAGAAAAAATTTTATCCGCAGCAAAAAAAGTTTTTGTCACAAAAGGAATGTCCGGTGCACGAATGCAGGATATTGCAGATGAAGCCGGTATTAATAAAGCATTGTTACACTATTACTTCAGAAGTAAAGAAAAATTATTTGAAGTTATTTTTCTCGAAGCAGCGCAAAAATTATTTCCCGCGATTAACCTGGTTTTTGAATCAGATATGCCGTTGTTTCAAAAGATAGAGAAGTTTTGTGAAGAATATATTACGGTAATGAGCGAAAACCCTTACCTGCCCTTATTTGTAATCAACGAAATTAACCAGGACCCGGAAATTTTCCTGACTAAAATATGGGGTAAACAAAATTTGCCCAGGCCTCAAAAATTCCTGGAGCAGATTGAAAAGGAGGTGAAAAAGAAAGCGATTAAACCCATCAGTCCACTGCAATTATTGATGAACCTTATTTCTATGACGATTTTTCCATTTGTTGCCAAATCGATGTTCCAGTTTAATCTTCATCTTGATGAATTGCAGTTTCGATCTATTATGGAGCAGAGAAAAAAAGAAATACCAAAATTTATAATTGAGTCAATAAAAAAATAATTTTTTTATGCCGATATTAACTATATGGTTAAATAAGATGGTTAATGCCACGTTCTTTTTATTGGTTTTATTTCCCGCTATAACTGTGCGGGCACAGGAATCATCTTTGACACTTGAACGGGCTAATGAGCTTGCCCAAAAAAATTACCCCGTAATTAAGCAGAAAGATTTAGTGAAACAAACAGCCAACCTGAATATTGGAAATTTAAACAAGGGATATCTTCCTCAATTTGCGCTGAGTGGCCAGGCTACCTATCAATCTGATGTTACAAAAATTGATGTTCCACTTCCCGGATTTAAAATTGACGCTCTTGCTAAAGATCAATATAAAGTGTTTGCCGATGTAAATCAACTGGTATATGATGGCGGTGTAATTAGGCAACAAAAGGAAACGCAGCAATTAAACGCTGTGGTCGAGGACCAAAAAGTTGACGTGGAATTGTATAAACTGAAAGAAAGAATTAACGAGATATATCTGAGCATTTTGTACCTCGACGAACAAAAGAAGCAGGTCAGCCTGATCGAAAACGATATTCAAATTGGGATACAAAGGGTGCAGGCACAGGTTGAAAATGGTGTTGCATTCAAATCTAATTTAAATGTATTAAAAGCTGAATTACTGAAAACCCGGCAAAGAATGATTGAGTTTGAGGCTTCAAGAAAAGGGTTAATAGAAACGTTAGAATTGTTTATGAATGTGCATCTGAATCAAGGTGTTGTTTTGGAAAAACCGGAAGTTCAATCCGTGGCTTCCGAAATGGATATTAGCCGGCCGGAAATTAAACTCTTCGCTGACCAAAGTAAGTTAGTCTATCAACAAACAAAAATGATAAAGGCAGGAAATCTGCCTAAGGCAAGCATTTTTTTCCAGGGAGGCTATGGACGGCCAACTTTTAATTTTTTAAAAAGCGAGTTTGATTTTTTTTATATCAGCGGCATTCGCTTTAGCTGGCCGTTAGCAGGATTGTACACGAAAAAAAATGATAACCAATTAGTGGAAATTAATAAGAGAAGCGTTGAGATCCAAAAAGAGACTTTTTTATTGAATACCAACACACAATTAAAGCAACAACAATCAGAAATAGATAAAATGAAATTGCTTATTGCCAGCGACGAAGAAATTATTAAACTACGTCTGAGTGTAAAAGAGGCGGCGAAAGCACAACTGGAAAATGGTGTTATAACTGCCAACGATTATTTGCGGGAAGTAAATGCAGAGGACCAGGCCAGGCAGGTGCTTATTACACGCCAGTTGCAATTATTACAGGCACAAATCAACTACCAAACCATATCAGGCAAACAATAAATATTTATGAACACTAAAATTTTAATACCCGCTCTTATCATTTCTCTGATCGCATGTAATAACAACAAACATCAGTTGGATGCTTCCGGAACTTTTGAAGTTGATGAAGTTATAGTGTCTTCAGAAATACCGGGAAAAATATTATCCTTTAATGTGCAGGAGGGAAATACTATTCCTAAAAATAAAATTGTTGGTGAAATTGATGCTGAAAATCTTTCCCTGCAAAAAGAACAAGTGCAGGCAAGCATACAGGCCCTGGGAGAAAAAACTTCGAATGTAGTACCACAGGTTAATTTGTTGAAAAGGCAGTTGGCAGTGCAGCAGTCGCAGCTCCAAAATTTATTACATGAGCAGGCAAGGTTTGAAAATTTATTAAAGCAGGATGCAGCAACCGGTAAACAGGTTGATGACATGAATGCCCAGGTTGATGTGGCACGAAAACAAATCGCAGTTACGCAGCAACGAATAAATGTGCAGCGAAATAATGTTTCTACCCAAAATCGTAGTGTATTAAGCGAAGCAAAACCTTTGGAAAAAAAAGTTGCCCAATTAAATGACCAGATTCAAAAAGCAAATATTGTAAACCCGGTATCAGGAACTGTCATTACAAAATATGCAGAAGAAGGCGAATTGACTTCGGCTGGAAAAGCTTTGTATGAAATTGCCGATTTATCTGAAATGACCTTACGGGCTTATATTTCAGGAGACCAGCTTCCGCAGATTAAATTAAACCAGGCGGTACAAGTGTTAGTTGATAATGGCGCAGATTCGTATAAAGAGATGACCGGAATTGTCACATGGATTTCTGATAAAGCTGAATTCACTCCAAAAACAATTCAGACAAAAGATGAGCGGGCGAACCTTGTATATGCCATAAAAATAAAAGTAAAAAATGATGGCTATTTAAAAATTGGGATGTATGGTGAAGTAATCCTAAATCCTAAATCCTAAATCCTAAATTCCAAATCCTAAATCCTAAATCCCATATGCCTGCAGTCATTGCAAAAAATATTGTGAAGTTTTATGGAACTAAAAAAGATAAAGTAGAAGCCTTGTCAGGTATTTCATTTCAAGTTAATGAAGGGGAGTTGTTTGGCATTATTGGTCCGGATGGGGCTGGCAAAACCTCCTTGTTCAGAATACTCACCACATTATTATTGGCCGATGAAGGTGAAGCAACGGTTGATGGTTTTGATGTGGTAAAAGAGTATAAGGAGATAAGGAACCGGACAGGTTATATGCCGGGGAGATTTTCGTTGTACCAGGATTTAACTGTGGAAGAAAATCTTGAATTTTTCGCAACAATATTTAATACCACTACCAAAAAAAATTACGACCTCATCAAAGATATTTATGTACAGATTGAACCATTCAAAAAAAGAAGAGCAGGTAAATTATCTGGCGGAATGAAGCAAAAGCTGGCACTATGTTGCGCACTTATTCATAAACCGTCGGTTTTGTTTTTGGATGAACCAACAACTGGTGTGGATGCAGTTTCCAGGAAAGAATTTTGGGAGATGCTAAAAAAACTAAAGGAACAAGGTATTACTATTTTAGTGAGCACTCCTTACATGGATGAAGCAGGAATGTGTGAACGTGTTGCGTTAATGCAATCAGGGCAAATTTTATCGATTGATACGCCGCAGGGAATTATAAAAAAATTTCAAAAAGATTTGTTTGCCGTTCGTTCTTCCAATATGCTTCCATTGTTAAATGATCTTAAAAAATGTAAAGACGCAGAAGATGCTTATTTTTTTGGAGCATACCATCACGTGGTGATGAAGCACAAAAACGAAGAAGAAGAATTAAAAAATTATCTGTCAAAATATGCGGATGATGATTTGGAAATACACAAAGTAGAACCTGATATCGAAGATTGTTTTATGGCGCTGATGAAAAGCGATACTTGATGACACTAATTATTACTAATTGCACGAATTACACGAATTTTTTTTCGTATCGCTGTAATTAATAAAAAGTAAGTGTAATAAAATAAATAAATGGAAGAAACAAATGCTATAACAGTAGAACATCTCACAAAAAAGTTTGGTGACTTTAAAGCCGTGGATGATATTTCTTTTGATGTAAAAAAGGGTGAAATTTTTGGTTTCCTGGGAGCTAACGGTGCCGGCAAAACCACAGCGATGCGAATGCTTTGCGGCTTATCAATACCTACGTCCGGAAAGGCTGCTGTAGCCGGCTTTGATGTATATTATCAAACGGAAAAAATCAAAAAGAATATTGGCTACATGAGCCAGAAGTTTTCATTGTATGAGGATCTAACGGTAAAAGAAAATATTCGTTTTTATGCAGGTATTTATGTAAAGAGTAATGAATTTATAAAGGAGAAAACGGCAGCCGTAATTAAGAGCCTGCATCTCGAAAATGAAGCGGATAAATTAGTAAAGTCATTACCCCTGGGATGGAAACAAAAACTGGCATTTTCTGTTGCCATTTTTCACGAGCCCGAAATTGTTTTTTTGGATGAGCCTACGGGTGGGGTTGACCCCGTAACACGACGAGAATTCTGGGGTATGATTTACGAAGCTGCGGATAACGGCATTACCGTTTTTGTTACTACACATTATATGGATGAGGCTGAGTATTGTAATCGTGTGTCCATTATGGTAGATGGAAGAATTGAAGCGATGGATACACCGCAACAATTGAAAAAAACTTATGAAGCAGAATTCATGGATGATGTTTTTTTAAAACTGGCAAGAAAAGCGCAAAGAGGAGAAGCCCCCTAACCCCCAGAGGGGGAACAGGACAAAAATTATTTATGAAACAATTTTTTTCATTTGTAAAAAAAGAATTTTATCACATTCTGCGGGACAGGAAAACAATGCTTATTCTTTTGGGAATGCCGGTTGCACAAATAATAATTTTTGGCTTTGCACTAACCAATGAAGTAAAAAATTCTAAGATTGCTGTTTTGGACAATTCACATGATGTTGCCACCACATCTGTCATTCAGGAAATAAATGCCAGCCGTTATTTTGACATTGAAAAAAATCTTTCTGATTATAAAAATATTGAAGCAGAATTTAAGACGGGGAAAATAAAAATGGTTGTGGTATTTCCACGAAACTTCAATGACGATTTACAACACTTCAATAAAGCCCAAATTCAATTAATTGCAGACGCTTCTGATCCCAACGTTGCCAACACCCTTACCAATTATGCAACGGCAATTATTATGGATTATCAAAATGAAATCACGAATGAAAGAAAACTTCCTTACACTATTCATACCGAGGTAAGGATGCTATATAATCCACAACTGAAAGGGGCTTACAGCTTTGTACCCGGTGTTATGGCGATGGTATTAATGTTGGTTTGTACCATGATGACCGCAATTACCATTGTTCGTGAAAAGGAGACAGGAACTATGGAAATATTACTAGTGTCACCGGTTCAGCCATTAAAAATTATTATAGCCAAAGCAGTTCCATATTTATTGTTATCCATGATAAACATCATGAGCATTTTATTGCTGAGCGTTTTTGTTTTAGACGTACCAATTAACGGAAGCCTGTTGCTACTAATAAGTGTAAGCACCTTGTTTACGCTAACATCGCTTGCTTTGGGATTGCTGATATCTTCTGCAACCGATTCGCAACAAACGGCCATGTTTATTTCATTGGTTGGATTGTTTTTACCGACTGTTATGCTTAGTGGCTTTATGTTCCCGATTGAAAATATGCCATTGCCATTGCGCATCATTTCCAATATTGTTCCTGCAAAATGGTTTTATACGATTGTGAAATCGGTAATGATAAAAGGGGTAGGGTTCTCATTGATTTGGAAAGAAGTGCTTGTGCTTACGGGAATGATGCTTTTTTTTCTTGTATTAAGTATTAAAAAATTTAAAATAAGACTGGCATGAGGTCGTTGAAGTTTTTATTGCAAAAAGAATTCAGGCAGATATTCAGGGATACATCTATCCTTCGTATCATTTTTTTAATGCCCGTTATTCAATTACTTGTTTTACCCTGGGCGGCAGATTATGAAATGAAAAATATAAACATCACGGTTATAGATCACGATCATTCTCCTTATTCAAGACAACTTATTTCAAAAATAACAGCATCCGGATATTTTATTTTACAGGACTACACCGCATCTTATAATGAATCGCTAACAGATATAGAAAAAGATAAAGCTGATTTGATTCTTGAAATACCGGTTGCATTTGCAAGAGACCTTATAAAGCAAAATGAATCAAAATTATTTATAGCTGTAAATGCTATTAACGGCGTAAAGGCCAATCTTGGTGGGGCTTATCTGGGTTCGATTATACAAAACTTTAATCGCAATGTCCGTTCACAGTGGATACAGTTTCCACGTTTCAGCCCGGAGTTAAATATAGATGTCGTCTCATCTAACTGGTATAATCCGCAAATGAATTATAAATATTTTATGGTGCCTGGCATATTAGTAATTCTTGTAACGATGGTAGGTTCATTTCTTGCATCCTTAAATATTGTAAAAGAAAAAGAAATCGGGACGATCGAGCAAATTAATGTAACTCCCATTAAAAAATGGCAATTTATTTTGGGCAAACTAATTCCTTTTTGGGTATTGGGGTTGATAGTTCTTGCAATAGGGCTTGGCATTTCAAGACTTTTT
This sequence comes from Chitinophagales bacterium, assembly GCA_038258875.1. Classification (GTDB taxonomy): domain Bacteria; phylum Bacteroidota; class Bacteroidia; order Chitinophagales; family Chitinophagaceae; genus Ginsengibacter. The sequence goes on along the minus strand of JBBSPK010000085.1, from coordinate 2,397 downwards.
TATGGTATCATTCCCGCGGGCAGCTTGTTTGTCATTTTTGGATTTGCAGCGGTGTATTTATTGGCGGTATTAGGACTGGGCTTACTCATTTCGACCTATACTTCTACACAACAACAGGCCATGCTTATTTCATTTTTTATGATGATGATATTTATTCTGTTAGGTGGATTATATACTTCTATTGATAGCATGCCTCAATGGGCACAAATGATAACCAAAGCAAATCCTGTTTCATATTTTATAGAAGTAATGCGAATGGTAGTATTGAAAGGAAGCGGCTTTGCCGATATAAGAAATCAATTGCTCATTGTATTTGGCTTTGCCATTTTATTAAACGGCTGGGCAGTTCTTAGCTACAGGAAAAGATATTAAGCGGCAGACCAGCACTCGTGAAAAATTCTTGTTGGGATGTTTTGAATTTATAATCAAGCCGTTAGTTTTCTTCATTTTCTTCAATTGAAGAAAATTACCTAAAGATGTTTGGAATATCATGAACACTTGTTAAAAACTTAGCTCACAACTCTTTGGCAGATATATATTATTTAAAACTTAATTTTGACAAATTATGTCAAAATTTAAATGTTCAAAAAATGGACAGCTTTGGAGATACAATCAGAAAACTAAGAGAAGGGAGGAAATTGCCGTTACGGTCAGTCGCTGCTTTCCTTGATATTGACCAGGCAATATTGAGTAAGATAGAACGTGGCCATCGCAAGCCCTCAAGAGAGATAGTGGTAAAGCTTGCTGGCTATTTTAAAGTGAAGGAAAATGATTTGCTCGTATCCTGGCTTTCAGATAAATTGGTTTATGAACTGGAAGATGAAGATGTTGCTTTGAAAGCATTACAGGTTGCAGGGGAAAAGGTGACTTATATCTCCTTTAAAAAAATTGATCGTAAACAGTTGCTTAAAGAATTAAGAAATGGGATTAAAAAATTCCCCCAAATTGAAAAAGCCTGGATTTATGGATCTTTTGCACGAAAAGATGATGGGCCTCAAAGCGATATTGATATTGCTTTAAAAACAGGAAGCTCATTTAGCTATTTTGATTTGGCAGAAGTACAGTTTCAACTGGAGCAGCAAGTAAATAGAAAAGTAGATATAGGATTCATAGATTCATTTAAACCCTATGTTTTGGAGCATGTGCAGCCTGACTTAAAACTAATTTATGAAAGACTTCCATGAGGAAAGTCTTCGCAGGCTTCAACATATTGAAAATGCTATAGAGGCTATTAATAAATATATAACGGGGAAAAATAAAAATATATTCACTGAAACAGCCATGCTGCACGATGCAGTGCTACTGCAATTTGTAATTATTGGCGAAGCAATTGTGACTGTAGAATCCCTGTTGTTGGATAAATATAAATATCCCTGGTATAAGATAAAAAGTTTTAGAAAGATGATAGCTCACCAATACTTTGATGTTAAATTGTCTGCAGTGTGGTTAATTATTAAGAACGATTTGCCGGCGCTAAACGAGGTTATTAAACAAATGCTTAAAAACGAATTTTGATACCAACTCTCCAGTTCAAAGGAAAAACATTTGTAAAATGGAGATGAATGGCAAAATCAAAACAACAAATTAATGCAGTGATAAAATCATTAAAACAAAAAACCCGGCTCTTTGGAAACCGGGCTTGTTTTTTATAGGGCATTGAAATTATTTCAAAGCCTCAATCTTTTTTACAAAATTTGATTTTGGCTGAGCACCTACTAACTTGTCTACAACCTTACCATCTTTTACAAAAAGAATCGCAGGGATGCTGGTAATTCCATAATTTATGCTTAGCTGGGGGTTTTGATCAACATTAACTTTTCCGATGTTTACCGAGCCGTCGTATTCTTTTGACAATTCCTCCACCACGGGGCCAATTGCACGACACGGACCACACCACTCAGCCCAAAAATCTATCATGGTTAATTTTTCTGAATCAAGAACTTTTTCTTTAAAGTTTGCATCTGTGTACTCTACTGCCATAAATTTTTATTTAAGTTTTATTATAATTTGCGTTTTAAAAATGTCATATATAAGTAACAAAGTTACGCCCAAACTGTTTAATTATGATACTTTGGCATATCCACATTATGTTAATTCGACCAGTATGTCAAGTTCTGGCTTTTGTTGCAGATAATTAGCCATTTCGTCATTCATTTCAAACCCTTTTTCAAGTGAATACATTCCAAATTTTAGTTTCGATTTAGGGTCATTCAAGCAAAACTTCAAGACTGAGTTACCAGGAAATTGCTGCACATTTTTATCTAAGAAATCAATAAATTCCTTTGAGATATCTTTTGGGTGTGCTTCTATCTGCAATCTTTTTGTACACGACTTCATTAATGACTCCAGGAGCGTAATACCCGATATTTTAAATTCAAATTCTGATTTATTATATCT